>CALGAA010000001.1 GCA_937952445.1 uncultured Bacteroidota bacterium
ATCCGGCGCTAAAGGAAAGCGCAATGTTTAAGGTGGTCAGTGAGGCGCCATCGGGCATGTATTACAATTTTGCCGATTGCGGAGATCGGCGCGGGGAAAATGGCGATATGACTCTGGCCTGGTTTGCGATGACCTATCACAATCCGCTCTTTTACGATCGCGACCGATTCCTAAGGTCGCCCGAAGACATGGGAAAATTGCCCAGACATGCAGGGGCCGGGCTGGTCTGGTTGGCTCTGTTTCAGGGGCAGGACCAGGACTCCGAAGTCCCGGGGGTGTGGAGTGGACGCGGAGACAACCCCATAGCGATTTTTCAGGGGGAAGATGATTATTACTTTGGCGGGAAGGGCGGTCGAGGCACCGTGAATCACGGCAATATGGACGCCGGGTCGTTTGTGTGGGAACTGGATGGGATCCGCTGGGTAATCGATCCGGGAAACCAGCCGTACCATGAACTTGAAAAAACCGGATTTCAGCTTTGGGGTAGTTGTCAGGAATGCGAGCGGTGGACGTTGTTGACCAAAAACAACTATGGACATAGCACGATCACCGTGAATGACGAATTACACGTGGTGGATGGCTACGCTGCGTTGGAAGAATGTACCGATGGCCCCACACCTCAGGCCCGATTTGATTTATCCCCTGTTTTTGAAGGCACATTGGATCGCATCACCCGGACCTTTACCAGGGATGGACCAAGGTCCCTGGTCATCGAGGATGAGTTGGTCACCAATGACAGTACCCGCCTGGTCACCTGGCAACTGATGACGACAGCAGAGGTGATTCCGGTGAAGGGAGGGGCCATCCTGAAGCAGGATGGAAAACAAATCGAAATACAAAATCTTTCTCACCCTGATTTCACGCTTTCGGTCGTATCCCTCGATCCTCCTCCCCTGGAGTTGGACCGAAATATCGAAAATCTCAAACGCGTGGAGCTTCGCATTCCCGCCTGGACTTTTGAAGGGCAAAAGGGACATATAAAAATGCGATTGACCGGTGAGTAAACCCGCGGGGTAGCTGGTCGAAATTGGTGAGAGAGCCGAATTGAATTGTTTAAATGATTAGTTTAGATGATGTAGTTTTGAGAGTTGTAAATCAAATAATTGTGCTGTGTACTGTTCTTGGATGGGTCTGGATTACGCCGGCGGCCACTCAGAATCGGATTCCCGAAAAAGTGATGTTGATCGACAGCGTATGGGCGGGGCATCCGGTCGGATTTTCCCTGTTGACCCATGGGGATAATCAGTTTATCGCGTATTATAATGCTGAACGGAGGATGGTTCTGGGGCAACGCTCCCTGGATGATATGAAATTTGACCTTCACGTATTGCCTGCCACGGATCGGAAAACTGCCGGTGGGACGAGCACCGTACTGGGGTGGGATAGCCATAACTACGTGACCCTTGCAATTGATAAAGAAGGGTACATTCACCTGGCTGGAAATATGCACGTGCATCCGCTGACGTATTTTCGAAGTGCCTTGCCGTATGATATCTCCCGGATGATTCAGATTTTTTCGATGGTAGGTACAGAGGAGGACCGGTGTACCTATCCACGGTTTATGAAAACCAGAGAAGGGAAGCTCATTTTCCAATACCGCGATGGTGGAAGTGGGGATGGGAATGAGATTTACAATATCTATTCTGCCGAAGATCGATCCTGGAGACGACTCCTGGAGGAGCCATTGACAGACGGATTGGGCCAAATGAACGCGTATCAGTCCCAGCCCACTTTAATGGAAGACGATTATTACCACGTGTATTGGGTTTGGCGGGATACGCCGGATTGCGAGACCAACCATGATTTGTCGTATATAAAAAGCCCCGATCTGATTCATTGGTACAATGCATTTGATGAGCCCGTATCGCTTTCGGTCACCCCGGAAAATACCGCTGTCGTCGTCGATCCCATTCCGGTGAATGGCGGGATTATCAATCTGGCGGCCAGATTGTGCCTCGATGACGACCTGAATCCTGTATTTGTGTACCATAAATACGATGAACAAGGTAATCTGCAATTTTATATTGCGACCAGGGAGGGTAGAGGTTGGCAGTACAAACAAATCACGGATTGGGATTACCGCTGGGAGTTCAAAGGACGTGGTAGTGTAGTGAGCGAGGTGCGGATCAGAGGATTTGAGAAAACCGATAGCGGTTACGAGATTCCATTTTACCACATCAAGTACGGCGAGAAAACCCTTGTGCTGGATAGGGATTTTAACGTCGTGGATGAAGTGGATCGGACCGAAACCGTTCAGACCGCCATCGCCCTGGAAGATGACTTTCGGGGATTGGAGGTTCGTATTCAAACCGAGAAGGTCGATGGACCCGGCCAACCCAAATATTTTCTGAAGTGGGAGACCCTGCCCAATAATCGGGATCGGCCGCGCCCACAACCCTGGCCTTCGGCGAGCAATCTGTATTTGTATCGATACAGCACTGAATGACGGGGAAAAATTTGGCATCGAAATCCTCACAATTCAAACCCACTTAGCGATTTTCATGGTAGAAGCATGACCCCCCTTCGCCCGGCCCACGGTGGATGGCCCCCTGGAGGTGCCCTTCACCTGATTCCACCCGGTCGGGAAAAACCCAGCGAATAATTTTC
>CALGAA010000002.1 GCA_937952445.1 uncultured Bacteroidota bacterium
GCGAGAATTTCATTTACTCGATCCGGATCACAACCTGCTGACTTTTGGGCAGAGTATATGATGTATTTTGGTTAAATTCACCGAATCGTAATATAATTAAATTCTATACATTGTTAAACGCCCTCACCGTTTCCATAGCGATAATGATCATCGTTTCAAAGTTTTTGGACTGCATGTCCACCGCGCTGCATATTACCCATCCCAACCAGGAAAGCAACCCCTTTGCCCGTATATGGATGGAACGGCTGGGCGTAAATACAGTAATCTGGGGAATTTTCACCCTCAGCCTGGTCGTCACGACTCTGGTGCTTTACCTGCTTTTTACCTGGTACAACACGCCGTACTACAAAACGGTCTTTATTCATGTCTGAGCATTAAGTCAGGAGTACTATTAGAGGAACCAGTGTGTACAATATTGTTTTCATTTCGATTGATTTTGGTTTAATTGCAAACATAGGACTGATGTATGAAGGTTTGCTTCACACCTAAATTAATTGCCAGCAGCTATAGTACCTGGAAGGTGGAGATGACCAGGAGGTTTACGAACATTGGGATCAGGTCAGCGAAGAGGTTTATAAGGGTTTGTCCTACCGAAACCAGGATGGCCGAGTTATACCCACAGAATATTTGGAAATGGTACGGGATGATGATGAGATTTTGTATTTAGCTACCATACCTCGTCAGAATGCAGGCCGCACGGTCCGGTTTTCCCAAACCCAATCCGGAGATCGAGTGGTATTCGAGAATCCAGTTCATGACTTCCCGAGAATTATTACCTATGAAAAAATAAGCGCCGCTAAAATCCAAGTGGAATTGTCCGATGGCGATAATAAGCAGGTATCATACGAGCGGATCCGGGTGGAACCGGAGCCTGAAATAAAAGAGACAACTACCACAAATCCCAACTACGATCCAGTGTTGGCTGAGCAGTTGGGAGCCGATGATTACGGCATGAAATCCTATATCCTGGTACTGCTCAAAACCGGATCCAATCCAGGCACCAACCCTGATCTGGTCCAATCCAGCTTCAGGGGACATATGGCTAACATCGGTCGGTTGGTCGATGAAGGAAAGCTGGTCGTAGCTGGTCCATTGGGCAAGAACGAAAATTCATACCGCGGAATTTTTATTCTGGATGTATCCACCACGGAAGAGGCTGAGGAATTGCTCCAAACCGACCCGGCGATCAAATCGGGGCTGTTGGATGCCGATCTCTATCCCTGGTATGGGTCGGCCGCGTTACCCGAATACCTCCCTGCCTCCGACAAAATCTGGAAAAAGCAGCCCTGAACTGTTGTTGATACTTCTGTAAATAAATAGGAATCTGGATCATGATTCAACCCCGACACGGGTTCACACCCGCTCTAATACCCAAACCCAAACCTCTAAAATCTTTCCACATTAAGGTAAGTCAAGCCCACATCAATCCGGCTTCCCACCCCGCCAAAAATACCATCTCATTTCTTCGAAGCTCTATGCTCTTACCACTACCTAGTCAACACATCCCTAGATGTCAGGGTACCTCATCCAAGCCAATAAAACAGCACTCATTCATTCTAATTTCCATCGTCCCTTCAGAACTCACCATTTATATGGGATCCCTGTCGATGGGTTGAAACCCATCGCTGGTATACCATCGTCCTTTCAGGACTCGCACATGCCCCGATATCAAAAACAACCCCAGATCAGGGCTCGGACTTTAGAATCCGCCGCCCGCCATCCTCCTCAGGGTTCTTAATCACTAATTTCCCAAGGTACAGGTTACCCACCGAAGATCTACCAATCCAGAGGACTCCGGCACGAGTTCACACCCTTCTTCAAACCCAAACCTCTAAAATCTTTCCACTTCATGGCAAGTCAAGCCCACATCAATCCGGCTTCCCACTCCGCCAAAAATACCATCTCATTTCTTCTAAGCTCTAAGCTCTTACCACTACCCAATCAGCACATCCAACATGTTCCTGATTCCTACCTACCCCAATAAACCCCACACATTACAGACACTCCCCATCGGCTGAGCACGATGGCCCTTCCTCAAACATAACCGGTTGATTGGTTTTGGCGTATTCATCCCAGCTTTGCTGCAATGCTCCGAGAAAGGTTTCTACGGCCTGCGCTCCGGAAACACCGTATTTGTCGTTGAACAAAAAGAATGGAACCCCACTGATGCCCATCGAACGGGCTTCCATCTGATCTTTCCGAACCTCGTCCTCAAACTCGTTGCACTGAAGCACACGATTTACCACCTCGGCTTCCAGACCTGCCGAAACTCCCAAATCGCGCAAAACCTCCGCATCATCAATATTTAATCCGTCCGTAAAGTGAGCCTTGAAGAGAAGTTCTTCGATTTCACTTCCCAGACCTTTGGTTTTGGCCAATTGGACCAGACGATGCGCCTGAAATGTATTGGCTACCACGCTTTTGTCAAAATTCAAAGTCAATCCAACCTGCCTTCCTGCCTGAGCTGCATAACCGGTCATCTGGTCGATCTGCTCCCGGCTTATGCCTTTCTGGCTGGCCAGGTGATCCAAAGCATTTACCCCGGGTTCAGTTCGCAAGGTAGGGTCAAGCTCAAAGCTTTTCCACTCCACCTCGATATTATCCTTGTGCGGAAACTGCTCCAGGGCAGATTCAAATTTTCGTTTTCCGATATAGCAAAACGGACATCGGACGTCCGACCATATTTTAACCTTCATGATGATAATTTTTGATTCTAAAAGCGGAGGTCAGGACCGAAATCATTTTGGCCTTACCTCCGCATTGAATATAGTAGAATGGTCCATACGGGAAAAAGTTCACCCACCAACGTGCCGGTTGAGAACTTGAATAGCCGACGAAATCCAGGGATAATCTTTTTTCTATCCTGCTTCGCTTTCAGCAGGGAAAGATTGACCGATAAAAGAAAATCCATTGTCCGGGGCGGTGACATTTTTCACTCTTAAATTCCCTCATCCTGTCCACTCTGAATGGCCACCAGATGGATAGTTGATTATCCTGCAAGGGGATGACTTCAAACTTTTACCAGATAGAAATGGATTTATGGATTTACTCCGTGTCATCCAGCTTTAATACATCCAGGACCCGACTATAAATAAAAAGCGGCAGGAAGTAATTCCTACCGCTTGAACGAGATATGTGCATGGAACTATTTATTCGACAGGGTCGAGATTGCTGATCGAGGTAATGACCCCGCCCTCTACTTTCAGACCCCGGGTGCCGGTCGCCGAGTCCACGTCGATGACATAGACATAACTTCCCTCGTCCGTTGTCACTCCCACGTAAACCGTCTTTCCATCTTCTGAGGTATAATTGTTGCGAAATGTGGTACTGGTTATCGCATCCTCTGCCGGCATCCCGGTTACCCAGGTGAGCGTTTTCTGATACACATCCAGGATGGCATATTTCTTTCCGGTGTCGTAAGGGGCTTTCTCCTCCACGGACTGCATATTCACCACAAACTTGCCATGACCAGCATACGTTCCCGTGGTAATATAATAGCCGCCGGAAGCCTCCTCCACATTGAAATAATAATCCGGGTCAAATTCGGTCGTTCCGGCCAGGATGCGGGTAACCGCTGATGGTTTCGAACCCACCATCTCTCCATTGTTCGCCGCCACCGAAGATGATATCGCGTACGCATCCCCTTTCTCATCCACCGTCAATCCACTGACAAAGTATCGCCCGACAAAACTGGTCCGGTCATCTGTGATGATCTTTTCCAGTTCCATGCCCGGATATTCATAAACCGCGATCCACGCACTATCGGGATACTGCGTACCAAACACATCATTACAGCACGCTTTGATACTGAAATACGGCATCAAAACCTTGTCCCCCATCTGTGTAATCCAACTAAAAAAAGCCAACTCCCCGTTGTTTGCCAATTCTTTCGTATCGATCTGACCTTCGTTCACAAATTCCAGTTCCTCGGTATCCATTTGGTACCAATACGCAAAAGGGGCCTCCGCATTCCGGGAAATTTTGACCAGTAAAATATCATCGTTCACAGGCGCAAATGCATGCACTGTTTCAGATTGGAAATCAGAAAGTTTCTCCAATTCACCCTCAGCGTTGAGCTGATATGTTGTCACTGCCCCCGGGTTACCCTGACCGTAAAGCATGCTAAAAAACTTATTGTTGTGCGCCACATAATAACGGTACGTTCCATCTTGCTCGACACCATTGCCGGCTGTACTGATCACGCCACTACTCAGATCGTCCGCCGTCAGAAGATAATCTGCGACTCCTTCCGATGCCACCGGCGTAGCCGCGATGATGTATTTGGAACCCGCAGCAGGTTCAGGATCAGGATTCTCCAGGGGATTGTCTTCTTTTTCACAGCTTAGACTTAGGATCAGACAAACTAGTATTCCAAAGTAAATTGATCGTTTTCTCATTGTATATTTAGATTTGAGTTAAAAAAATGTGTATTTGATTTTGCAGGAAAAACTTCGACCTGGCTTTTGCAAACTGAAATTATCGTACAGTTT
>CALGAA010000003.1 GCA_937952445.1 uncultured Bacteroidota bacterium
TAAAGAGGACGGAAGGTTTGTCCGTTTTATCTTTGAGATACTCCTTCAGCGCCAGGCTGTCCCGGGTGACCCGGGCCTGAAGATTTTGGATCGCCTGAGGATCGATGGTCACGTGTTGCGCAATGGTTTTGGCTACATTCACCGGATTGCTCAGGGTGTGGGAAACCGGTATGGGAACAATCTCGACCGCTGAATTTTCCAACTGGGCCAAGGCTTCCGTACGCCGGGCTTGTTCCTCCTGGACAAAAATGATATCCGGATTCAGGCTCAAAATCCCTTCCGCATTCAATTGGGTGATATGGCCCAGCTTGGGCAATCCGTTGACTTGCTCGGGGTATGTGCTGGTGACATCCACTCCCACGACCTGATCACCCATATCAAGGGCGAACAGCAGTTCGGTCAAAAATCCACTAAGCGAAATTATGCGGGTTGATTCCTCGTTCTCTGTCGCATTTGTGCTGTTTTCATCAGCGGAATTAGCACCGGAATTTTGACAGCTGATCCCCACTGTAACAGTGAGGATCAAGATGAAAAAGCTCAGAAATTGATTCGATGATATCTTCATTTTTAGTTGTTTATCAAGGGTAATGAGATTAGACCGTCGTTCGTTCTGAGCACTACGTAATACAATCCCGGAGTACTCAGGAACGGTAATCTAAAACTGTTCTCACCCTGCATGATGTTGATGTTCTGGTGGTAAATTTCCTGCCCCACCGCATTGTGAACGATCAATTTTGCGTCTCTTTTGAGTTCATCGGATTGAAACCGAATTTGTGCCTGACCTCCGTTTGCGGGATTGGGGAACAAAATCGTTTCTTTAATGTATTCCGGAGCAGGCGCCAGCGAAGAAATAACTTCTACCAGGGTCACCTCGACTGTAGTCACTCCAGTCGATGCTCCCTCAAAATCGATGAAATGCAACTTATATACTTCGTTGTCCGGTGTTTTCACAAAAAACACCTGATCATCTAACACCGAATATTGAAAGGTGTTGAGATCAAAGAATTTCCAATCATGGCCGATCGCATCCATATCGGTCTTCAGGCTGTCTCTGTAGTCGTCGAACGATACCGTCTCGGGGTTGATATTGGAAGCTACCGCTACTTCTACGCCAGGGTAGCTCAAGGTTCCGGTGACCTGATAATTCAGGAATCCCTGGGGGACTTCATCCGTTTCCACAGGCGTATTGTATCGGGTAAATTTCAGATCCCATTCCGCTGGTTCGATGTCCACCGTTGATTGTTCTGTCAGGGAATAATAAGCTAACGTCTGATCAGCGTGATCGTTCATATTAATGCTGTCCTTCACGGTATTTGAATTATCCAGGTCACTATAGGTGAAATGGAAAATATTGCTTCGGGTTTGGAGCTGGTCGATACGGATTTTTTTGTACGAACCATCCCGCAGTTTTAGGATAAATATCCGGGTGCCGTTAAGATTGTGGGAGGTGATGTCGTACATCCCCCATCCATAATCCAGTCCGTTTGACGGATCTGCCGGAACCCCAAACGCCCCATCGCCTAAAGATGAATCTCCGTTATACAGCGTGTCGGTGACCATAGATAGTTCCGTGGAATCGAAATTGGTGGAAGATGTGACGTAAAGTTCAAGAGGAGTGCTATTTTCGCCACTGATCGCTGCTTCGTTGTATAAAATGGTGGCGGATCGGCCTACCGTTCCGAAAGCGATGTCCCATTTGGTGAAATCAACAGCCGTGGTTTCAAGGGATTTTAGATCGAGAAATACGGTCTTTGAATAGTTTTTCCCCTGATCAATTTGAACGTACTCCTGTGCAAACAGGATTGCATTACCCACCAGGAGGGCTATTATAGTGTATATCAATTTTTGCATCGGTCTAATTTTAAATTGGTCTAAATAACCGCAAATATACGATAGGCTTCCTGGAAAAAAAAGTATTTATACCTTTTCTAAATAATAATTTTCGAAGCAAAGAATAAGTCTCCCAGCCCCTGTCTGGTACTACAATTCTCTGGGATGGCCACGAGTCTTGAGGGCGTGAGGTTTGAAGGAAAAGGGGGTACATGTACTCGAAAAGTTGCAATGGGAAAAACCTTGAGTGGGCGGCCACGCAAATATGGGAATTTGAAGCGGAAATGGCTAAATACGCGAAGACTCGATGGGGAAATCTGAAAGGGGGCGGTCAGGAAATTATGAGGGTTTGGAAGGACAATGGCAATTTATACTCGAAGTTTGAGAGGAAAATGCCTGCGAGGATCAATAGGGGGTATCTATGGGTGTGGTCACGAAACCCTGAAGGCCGGAAAGAAGGAGGTGTCGGAAGGGGATGGATGAAACTCAAAGATAGAAACCACATCCTGGCTCTCAGATCTGTTTTGTCGGAGGAGGGAGGGTTTTGCCCTGGAATGGAATGCGCTAAGCTTTAACTCAAATGCCTGGCATCGTGACATTAGGATGTGGAATGTGGTTAGGCAAAAGGGTGATCACTTTGGAACTTGCCAGCCATATATTTTTATACATGCCCTGCATTTGGAGCGAATATAATGCTGGTGGTTTTGATCTTCCACAAATTATTGTAGTTTTAGGGGAGAAATTATTTTCACCTCATTATTAAGATCATAAAAACACGTCGATGCGGCTAATTCTAACCTTCATGAGCTTACTTTTAATGACTATAGTATACGGTCAATCCACTTCAGACCCTGCGGTTCGTATTGAGGAAAATCCTCAAAATCAATCCGTTGATGTCTATTTTGATGGAACCTTGTTTACCTCTTACATCTATCCGGACAATATTATGAAGCCCGTTTTGTGGCCCCTGGTCAGCTCAAAGGGACATGTGGTCACCCGAAGTTATCCACTCGAAAAAGTAGCCGGCGAACGCACCGATCATCCCCATCACATCGGCCTTTGGTTCAACTATGGTGATGTGAATGGTATCGACTACTGGAACAATTCGGAGGCCATTTCTCAGGATAAGAAATCCCAATACGGCCGAATCAATCATCAAAAGGTGATTTCTACCAAAACCGGAAAGAATTTTGGTGAGCTGGTTGTGGAAGCCGTATGGCATGGCAACGGGCAGGATGAACTCATGGAAACCACCCGGTATCGATTTACCAATGATGGCAACACGCGGATTATAGACCGGGAAACCACACTCAAAGCTCTTGTTGATGTTTCGATGGAAGATAATAAGGAAGGGGTATTGGGCCTCCGGGTGGCTCCGGAAATGGAATTGCCATCCGACGATGAAATAACCCTAACCGATGCCCATGGGAATCCCACAACGGTGAAAGCCAGTAACAATAAGGCAAATGCGGATTACCTGAGCAGTGAGGGAATCACCGGAGGTGATGTTTGGGGAACGAGGGCTGTATGGATGGATCTGCATGGGAATATGGGCGGAGACGAAGTACATATTGTCGTGATCGACCATCCCGGGAACCCCGGTTATCCCACGTATTGGCATGCCCGGGGTTATGGACTTTTTGCGGCTAATCCACTGGGCCAAAGTGCCTTGTCAGGAGGGAAGGAAGCATTGCATTTCGCCCTGAAAAAAGGGGAGGAGGCCACGTTCAAATATCGAATTATCATCCAGGATGGAGGTAAAGCAGGAGCAAAATCCTGGAATAAACAAGCCAAAAAATTTGCCAAACAATAATATAATACCGATAACTATGAATCATTTGGACCGAAGACATTTTCTGAAACAATCCGTACTTGCTACCTCGGCTTTGGCTATACCCGGCATGGGAAGGGCAGAAACCTGGTTCCCCAAATCCAAAATGAAATTGGGCCTGGTTACTTACCTCTGGGGCAAAGATATGGACATTCCCACGCTAATCAGTAGCTGTAAAGCCTCAGGGCTGAAAGGAGTTGAATTGAGAGTGGAACACGCGCACGGTGTCCATTTGGGTATGTCAGCTCTAGAACTGGCAGAAGTCCGTCAGCAATTTGCAGACAGTCCCATTACCGTGGTTGGAATGGGAACCAATGAGGAATATGACAGCCCCGACCCCGCCATCCTAAAGGAGAATATCGAACGAACGAAAGGATGGGTCAAGGTCAGTCAAGCCATCGGGGGCACAGGAGTCAAGGTCAAGCCCAATAAATTTCACGAAGGAGTCCCCAGGGAGAAGACCCTGGAGCAGATCGGGCGGGCACTCAATGAATTGGGTGCATATGCAGCGGATCACGGACAGGAAATCCGTCTGGAGGTTCATGGCCGGGGTACGCAGGAACTACCCAATATCAAAACCATCATGGATCATGCCCCGCATCCCAACGTGGGGGTGTGCTGGAATTGCAACCCCGAAGATTTGATCGGGGAGGGTCTGGAATACAATTTCAATCTGGTCAAGGACAGGCTCAGTGATATCGTCCACGTGCGGGAAATGAATATGGGGGATTATCCGTATGCCGAGCTGATGAAATTATTTAAGAAAAACGATTACGACGGCTGGATTCTGCTCGAGTGTCGAACCGACCCCGAGGATAAGGTTGCGGCTATGAAGGAGCAGCGGAAGGTATTTAAAAAGTTAACCAAATAGAGAGTGGGCACGGACAACGCGGACTGCCCGCGACGGCTTTTTTTAAATACTTAAAACTGAAGGTGACCGCTGGATTATCGTGAAATGTTGAAAACGGCAGGGATTGCAAGACTGGCCGCCATATCGATACGAGATTAAACACCTACTTACGGAAGTACCTGTCGTAACATGGTATTGCCATCCAAGCGGATTATACTGCAATAATTTAATTATATTCCTATGAGTCATCCGGGACCTATATTACAAATAATATACTGCCTGTATATTCTTGTCGGAATATCAATACCTTTAAGGGCCCAACAACCCACTGATTTACAGATTATCCGACAACGGATCGTGGATAAACTTTTGGAACACTCTGTGAACGACGAAAGTATTGCCACCATTCTGGATCAACTGGAGGAAGAAGGGACCTGGCCGGATATCGACTACGTGGATACGACCCGTACGGGTTTTCAACACGGACAGCATCTCAGCCGGATGGTCGCATTGTCCCGGGCTTTTTCCCAATCCACGTCCGAATATTATCAAAGTCCGAAGGTAAGGGACGCTCTTTTTAGTTCACTGGATTATTGGCTGGCGCACGATTTTATCTGTGAAAACTGGTGGTGGAATCAGATCGGGACTCCCGGACAAATGGTCAATGTTTTATTGTTGATGCAGGACCAGCTATCCGAGGATCAGTTGAGAGGGGTGATAAGCATCGTCGATCGGTCACATCTGGAAGCATCGGGGGCCCGGCCGAGCGGCGACCGGATCAAGATGGCCGGTATACTGGCGAAGAAACTTCTGGCGCAAGGTGATAAAGTTGGATTTGATGAGGTCATTCGGGTGATAGAGGGCGAAATCAAATTTTCGGAAGGACGGGGTATGCAAGTGGATTATAGCTTTCATCACCGGGTGGACCGGGTCAACAATACGTTATCCTACGGGCTGGGTTATGCTCAGGCGTTTGGGGAATGGGCTGCACTGGTCGCGGGTACGAGCTATGAATTTGGTGAACCGGCGATCCGGCAACTCGTGGATTATTTTCTTGATGGGATATGTAAAATGAGCGTGCATGGTCGATATCCTGATTTGGGAGCCAAAAATCGATCGGTGTCCCGCCCCGGGGCAATGCGATCCATG
>CALGAA010000004.1 GCA_937952445.1 uncultured Bacteroidota bacterium
TTTATTGACGATACCAGGCGTATCGATCATCGAGCTGTTTTTGTCCAAAGGAATTAGGTTGGTTCTTCCATTCAGGGGAACTTCCAGGGTTTGGTAACCGACGTAGGAAAACACCAGTACATCATTCTCGTTCAGGTCCTCCAATTCAAACCGTCCTTCAAAATCGGTGGCTGTTCCTGTATTGGTTCCCTGAACACGGATATTCACGCCGATCAGGGGTTCACCCTGGGCATCCGTCACCGTACCTGTCACATTGAGTACCACACGTCGTTGTTCAAGCTGAACCCCGGAAACCGACCCAATGGGTTCTAAAATCGGAACCGAACGGCTGGCCAGAGTGTTCTTTGATTCTTCCTGAACGATCAGTTCGTCGAGGTGTTGGGCCATACGCTTCAACGTTGAGATCCCTTCACGGTCACTTTGGTAAATAATGACGAATTTGTCCTCATGTATGCGATAGCGCAGGTTGGTTCCTATCAGAACCTGTTCCATCGCCTCCTCCAGACTATTCTGGGTGGAAAATTCAAATTCGACGGTAATTTCCTCTACCAGTGATTTGTTGTACGTAAAATAAACTCCGTACTGTACGCTGATTTGCTGAATAGCCTGCTCCAGACTCATTTTTTCATCAAGTACTTCACTTGCATAAAAAGGTGAAGCGGCCATTAGCCATAACAACGCCACGGTCACAATCCGATTGAATTTCGTAAAATACCTTTTCATAATGCTGTTTTATTGTTGCTTAACTAGTTCTTATTTTTCTTTTACCTGAATGATGTTGTCCACCGAATCCACTAATTGTACATCCAGAGCCAGCTCCAGTGCTTCCCTTGTAAAATCCCAATCCGTGTAAGGCAGACCCTGAACGACGATGACATCCATGAGCTCGGTCGGGTTGTCAAATACAAATTCTTTCCCGTATATATCTTCCATTTTCTCTAAAATCTGAACTCCGGTGAGGTCAATGAATGTAAACACACCTTCTTTCCAGGACATGGCAGATTCGGAATCCTGACCACGAACTTTCCTCACTTCATTTCGTTCAGTATTGTAATGAACCAAATCACCCGGTTCCATCTCTACGGTTTCGGCTTTGGGTGTTTCCAGAACTACCTTTCCCTCCTTGAGAAACACATTGGTATAATCCCTGCGGGTTTCAAGATTGAAAGCTGTCCCCAGGACGTTGACCTCCACATTGCTGGTATGAACTTTAAAAGGGCGATCCTCCAAATGGGTGATGTCAAAAAATCCCTCTCCCCGAAATTCCACTAATCTGATCTCGGCTTTTTCCAGGTCCTCTTTCCATTTCAGTTCAGAATTAGCATTGAGGACGACCGTACTTCCATCGGGCAATTCGACCGTTTGGGTTTGTTGGTATCCTGTGGTTACGACGATCCATGCATCAGAGGAGGCAGGGAAAAAGAAAAAATATCCCAACAGACAGACAAGGACAGCAGCGGCGGCAGCGATGCGGTACCATGCTTTCCTCTTTGGTGTGGTGGCTTTCGAAAAAGTAGCCGCAGGTTGCGATGTCCATGCCCGTTCCTGCTTCGTCCCAACGGGTTGAATATGTGGCGCCATGGTGTGGTCGATAATAGTACCAATCCATTCCTGATGAGCCTCATCCCTGAGGAGATCAAATAGCTCATCGTACTCTTTTTTTGAAATTTCACCCGATAAAAACTTACCGTAGAGTTCTTCGATTTTAGCTTTTGTATTATCTTGTGCCAAGCCTTGTTTTCAATTTGATTTAAAATTCCAATTTTCGATCTGATATAGGGTGGACGTTTCAAAATGGAAAAGGACTAACCCGGGATGAATATTTTTATATTATGTAAAGATTAAGTTCCAAAGTGCAATGCCCTGATCCTCAGAAGAAGGTCTATCTTCGCATTAATATTCAAGGAATAGGATCAACTGATGGATTGGAAAACAAAGGTATATCAGGACTACGAGGATAAGATATATGGATTTATCCTCTACCACATCAAAGTCGGAGAAATTGCCCGGGATTTGACACACGATGTTTTTGTCAAATTATACGCTACCTATACTCCTGAAGAAATGGACAATCTCGAATCCGTACTATGGACCATCACCCGCAACCGAATCGTTGACCATCATCGCAAAGTAGCCCATTCCCGTATCTATCGCGATTTTCTGTGGACCCGTATTCAATCGGCCAATCCCGTTTTGGAACATATCGAGTACCAGGAAACAAAGGCCCTGTATCAGGAAGCAGTAAACAACCTCACTCCACAACAGTGGAAAATTTATACTTTGGTACGGGAACAGGATATGTCGTACCGTGAAATCGGGAAGGAACTTCAGTTGTCCACCAACACCGTAAAAAACCACATGGTGGGTGCCCTTCGCTCCATCCGCACATTCCTCAGAGACCATCAGGAAAAAATTTCCGTCCTCCTGCTGCTGGGATCCATCCTGTGATGCCGCAATCCTGATCCTATTTGACATAAGGGCTCGGATAAGAGCTCCACCAGGCATAAAATATTGGCCACAAGCCCGTTAGGGTTTTTTTAAATCTATTTCCTCAAGAGCTATCACGGTGACCGGTCCGAGCAGACCAGATTCTATTAGCGGCACTTCTGACCAGGCGTACCGGGTCTGATCACCGGTTTCGATCCCTCCTGAAGGAATGATCGTCCTCCGGATGTTGGTATTGGTATAATCAGATCCGGTCAGGGAATCACCCACCAATCGGTTGGACCAGGTGTTGGCGACTTCGACCTGAAGGGTATTCACCCCGGACACGAGCAGATCCGTGATATCAAACCGATGCGGTCGCGACCAGGAAATCCCCAGATTCTCGCCATTGAACCAGACTTCCCCGACCTTTGAAATTTCACCCAGGTCGAGATAATAGCGGCGCTGGCGAACCTCCGTTTGATCCAACTCGTAATGAAAAGATTTTGCATAGGTGCCGATACCGGAGTAATATTTTATTCCCTCCTGCCCGGATTCGGTCCAGGACACCAACTTCGCAAATACCTCTTTCGCCGGAGCTCCCCAACCCGGTGTGAATGAAATTTCCCATGGCCCCAGAATCGTATCGATGCGAATTTCATTTTTCAGCGAAATCGACCGTTTCTGATCCCTCAGCTCAACATCACCTGCTTCCAGAAAAACCACCCCATCTGAGGTATATTCAAAAAACGGAGGATGGTGGCCGCCTCCCTTTATATGAAATGACGAGTCGTAAGAAAGCCCGGGTTTGAAAACGATTAACCTGGCCCCCAGGGGCGGCATCGTCATCGGCAGTCGGATGTATTCCCCGTCCTGGTCAAATATCCGAACCGTCTTCATTTTTCCAGTCACGGGGTCCCATATTTCGGGGATCTTGTTTTGCTGTCGGAAACCAATTGTTCTGGACAACCACTCTGAAGAGGTATTCCGGATAAAATACACTTCGGTCTCGTTTTTCTTAAAATGAATAAAATCGATCAACCCGGAATCGATTCCCACATATTCAATATCCGGCCCAATGCCCATATGGGCGAGCATCTCCAGCGGAGTCCTATCCGCGTGTATGATTTGACCATCGGAATCCGTCCCTTCCTCCCACAATTTGGAAATCAAATCATTGTCCCTGGTGACTTGGCCGTCAGCATGCCCGGAGTGGTGTACCGCCATTGGCCTGCCCCCCACGATTTTGGCTCCCTGCTGCAGGAGCTGGTCCAGCTTCCGGAGTACCAGGGGATTAATGATTTCCTCAGGTTCCAGCGCCAGCAGGGCAAATTCTGCGCCATTCGACAACACCAGTTTTCCATCCCTGACCGACAGATCATGGATCAGGATTTCGGTATTGATCACCTCGTAATCATATCCTGGTCCCACCCTAAAATGGGTATTTTTAGCCGTTGCAGAATTGGGCACCTTATCGCCATAATACCAAAGGACGTCGGCCACGAAATCGGGATTTTGAAAGACCGCCGAAATCCGGCTCAGATAGTCCACAAAGGGTTTGGCCTTTGACCACCACACCCGTTTATCATTGAAATGCGTGCCGGCATGGTACACATAGCCGGGGTATCCCGACCCCGTAATGTTGTGACTAAACCCATGGGAAACCACCCGATTCATGCCCTCACAGAAAGCCCTGTCCGCGAAAGGTTTCATATCAAAGGGTCCCTCCTGCCAATGCTGGAACGACGTAAATGCTTCCTCTTCCACAAATTTCCGCTGGTAGATATGGGAGGCCGCGGAGACCTCCTTGACGACGCGCAAAATATCGATGCTGTCCTTTCCATCCGGGTAAAAACGGGAATGGTTGATCCAAAATTCACCCCGCGGTATGTCCAGGGCCCCCAGAGCTTTCAGGGGTTCAGCCGGTCCGTTGTACAAGGGATAACCAGGACCCCCAGCTTCGCTGTTGATTTTCAAACCGTAGCGGTTGCATATTTCCCTGGCCTTTTTGTATAAATTGTTGATCATCAGCTCCGACAAGGTTTTCCTGAAGTCGGTCAGGACAACCTCCGTCATTTCTTTTTCAAATAATTCCGGTGTAAAGAAAACGGGCAGATATTTCCGGATGGAATAACCGTGGAGCTTCCTGAATTCATCGGGCAACGTGGGTGTCCAGACCAGGCCCCGGGCCTCATAACTGGCGAGGTAAAAGCTGCGCAAAGCGGATTGTTCAATATCGCCCAATACCGATTCCAACCGATTGATGATGTACATCAAATGGGTTTCCACCGCGGTCGAATCGAAATGGTCAATGGTGAGTCCGGCTGAGTGGGGGCTGGCCAGCACCAATTGCTGTCCCGAATTGGAGGTCACGTAGCGGCAAATAGCCCATTCCCCGGGAGGTGGAGCCCAGACAAGTTCGTCCGTCTCCGGATTGAAGTAGGAAGTGACGTCCAGGATCTCCGAAGTATCCACTGATTGTTTTTCGGAGCGCACCGGAATGGCCAACACAGCGATTTCCTCGTAGTATGCGGGTCTGCCATCGGGTCGACGGGGGATCATGGGTTCGCCGTCTCCACCGATCAGCGACTCCTGCGGGAAGGAAATTTCCGGGAAAGGCAGTACAAATCGGGATGCACGGTCATTATCGCCCACCGTTATTTGGGAACGGTAGAGTGATTTGCCTCCATGGTGTGGCTCTACCCAACTCCCTCCGGCGTTCCAACTGCTGGCCAGATTCAGCCCCACGCTCAGATCCCGTTTTCCGGCTTCATCGACAACCCATTTGATCACCTGCACCGATTCATCGCTCATAAACGCCGGCCCCCCGGGGATCATGGTATCCTGATCAGGTACACCTATTTCAAACAAATCAAAACCCGTCAGCCCAATTTCCTGCATCGCCTGCATTTCCTCGCGCGCCCGAACCGTGTCAATATTTCCATTGAGGCACCACCAATACGCTTTAGGTCGCGCCTCCGGAGGTGGATTATGGAAAAGTTGGGTCAAATGGACGTAGTCAGCATGGGATTGACCGTGGAGCGTAGGACCGCTGACCAATTGGGACATAAACAGGAGAAGAAGCAACATTTTATTCATCCTGGAATCATTGAGTCCATGGCCTTTAAGCCTCCC
>CALGAA010000005.1 GCA_937952445.1 uncultured Bacteroidota bacterium
ATCCAATAATTTTGAGGCTCAAATCCCGTGCTTTCACGCCATGTGTCAAAGCCCCGACTGAAATAAAATTCACTCCCGTGCGTGCTATTTTTTCGAGGTCCTCCAGCGTAATACCGCCGGAGGCTTCCACTTCATATCGACCATCGACGTAGCTCACCGCCTCATGCATTTCGGCAATACTGAAGTTGTCGAGCATGATCCGATTGAATCCGCCTACCTTCATCGCTTCTTCCAATTCTTTAAAATTACGCACTTCCACCGTGATTTCAAGCTCCAAATTTTTATCCTGTAAATAATCTTTGACCTGGTGTAGGGCTTCCCGCATTGAACCCGCAGCTTCAATATGGTTGTCCTTAATCATGATCCGGTCATATAACCCATCGCGATAATTGGTGCACCCGCCAATGGATACAGCAGCTTTTTCCAAAAACCGCATTTGGGGCGTAGTTTTTCTGGTATCCAGTACTTTAACATCGTAGTGCCGGACCGCTCCCGCGTATTGACGACTCATCGTGGCGATCCCACACATCCGCTGGATGGTGTTGAGGAGTAGTCGCTCAATTTTGAGAAGGGCCCGGGTATTCATCTCTACTTCCAAAACCACATCACCCGGTTTTGCTTCCTGACCATCTTCCATCAGGGTATGGATCTGAGCTTTTGAATCCACATGCCGGAGCATTTCTTTTGCAACGACCACCCCCGCCAGCACACAGTCCTGCTTGACCAGCAAATGCGCTTTAGAAGTTTGGTGCGCTGAAACACAAGCCTGTGAAGTATGGTCTCCAGATCCCACATCCTCTTCCAATCCTCGTTCAATAAATATTTGTAATTCTGCCGTCTTTACGTCCTCGTTCAAGGATTGTTTCATCATGGTTTTATTGTATTTTAAATGCCAGTTGAACCCCAAATTGATTCAGCGCCGCTTTCGAATCTTCGGTGATGACCTCGTTCCCACCCCCGGGCCTTGGGATGACTTGCTTCCCTTTGTTTCGGGTTACGTCCGTCAAACCCGTATTGAGAAATACCATCAGACTTACGTCCTTGTTCCACCGGACAAAATCGGCACCCAGTGCCATGCCCCACATAAAATTGAAAAAACTAACGTCCTTTCCGATTTTCTCTTTTTCCAACAATAAACTTCCGGCTTCGATCTGACCCCGGGCACGATTTCGAATTCCGAGGGTTAATACCGGAATACGCGCGAAAATATCGACGTCATAACTAACCGGGAACTTAAATTGAACCCCGACTGGAATTTCAAAGTAATTGAGGGTATACCGGATGTTGGTATTGGCGGGTAAGGGTTTATCCCCAGTGTTGTATTCCGGGTTGGAAAGATCAGACCGGGGCAGAAAATTTCCACCTTCCCGGTACAATAATTTTCCACCCGACCACATCGTAAAATCAAAACCACCGATCAGCCCGACCCATTCTGCCATTTTAAAATTGACGGTCGCTCCCAGCTTGAGCCCCAGGTTGATTCCATTGGGATCAATGTATTCGCTGGAACTGTTGAGACGGCTAAATGTCGGTGCGATATGAAAGTCTAATTCCTTTTCATTCCAAAGTTGGCCATACACCGGAGCAGCTCCCAACCAAATTACCAGGACCATTCCCAAAAATTTCCTAAGGTTCATGTGCTTGTTGTGCTTAAATTGTCAGACAATATAAAAATTTCTTTCCAATCCATGCTTCCCACTTCTCAGATAAACTGGAATTGATCAACACATTATTTAATTCTCCAAATGAAACATAAAAATCGTCAAGCATTCCATTTGATACGAAAAGCCCTATTGCTCAATGCCAAAAATATTGAATAAATTTGCAATCAAAGGGGGGCTCTATCGTTTTCAACATAGTCATTTTGAAGGGATCAATCAGGTTAAAATTCATGTGCAATTCGTTTAAATACCAGTCTATTTTCTATGCCTGGGTGTTTGTTTTGTGCTTTCTGACTGGGTGTAAAGAGGATGGGGAATACCGACGACCCACTCCCGAAGTTGCACCGGTGTCGATCGACATTATCCGCATGGAGCAATTGATTTGCAATCCCACTGATTCCCGTACCCCAGCTCAATTAATGGAACTATATCCGGTGTTCAGTGATGTATTTTTTCACCAAATCATCTATCCACAGAACACGGCATCGATTGAACTTGACGACCTGGTATCCAATTTTTGCTCAGCTCCCGCGATCCAACATCTCATAGATACGACCAAAGCTATTTTTCCGAATCTGGATCATCTCGAAAAAGAACTCGGTCAGGCTTTTGGGTATTTCCAGCATTATTTTCCAAATCATCAGGTTCCACAGGTTTACACTTACGTTTCGGAATTTGGAATAGGTACTTTCACCATAGATACTGAAGTTCTGGGCATCGGATTGGACTTTTTTCTCGGAAGTGGTTACCCCTATTATGATCCGGCCGTATTCCCCAATTATATGGTTCAGGTGATGACCCCCGAATATATTTCCGTGAATGCCATTCAAGCTTTGGCCCAGTCGTTGATCGAACCAACCACAGCAGGAAACATGCTGGACCAGATGATTTTTAATGGTAAAACGCACTACATTGCTTCCCGGTTGTTGCCCGGGATTCCCATGCACCGTTTGTTTTTATATACTCCGGAACAAATGGATTGGGTCGAAAATAATGAACTCCAAATCTGGTCCTACTTTCTCGACCTGAACTATTTTTATGAAAATGATCCCCGGAAATTTAGAAAATTTGTCGATCCCTCCCCTACTTCACCCGGAATGCCGGAAGAAGCACCTGGCAGGGTCGCGAACTGGATCGGCTACCGGATCGTCGAAGCGTATATGAACCGGCATCCGGAAATCACCTTGCCCCAATTGGCTGCGGAGACCGATTACCAATCGATTGTCGATCAATCCCAATACAAACCGCGACGACCTGGGTAGCCGCTTGGATTGGTCCAGACGAACTCCTCCGGCGTAAGCCTTGGTCTATTGCTTTTTCCGGACTACTTTGAACAAATAATCTTTATCAAAACATGTTCCGGTCTACCACGAAGAGAGGGAGTACCAAACCCGGATTTGGAGTGTATACCCGGGCTCGGCAATCATTGCAAGCCTTCGTTTCCATAGGGATCGGTAAGCCCGTCCCTGTCAAGTTCTGGATTTATTTTATAGAATTGGATTTTTAAGAGGGAATTCA
>CALGAA010000006.1 GCA_937952445.1 uncultured Bacteroidota bacterium
CACCACTTCCTCCAGGTGCGCGCCATGCTCTTCCTGCACGGTTTGCACCTTCCGGTGCCTCAACAGATTCAGTTTGGCCTTCGAATAATTCGCGCGCATGATTATCCGCAATGTCGAATCGTTGTTGAAATATTCAGATATCCAGTTGATAAAGACAACCACTTTGTTGCGTACGCTCAGGATCAACCAGAAATGCACCAGCATCCAGGTTATCCAGGCGAATCTACCGTGAAATTTTAACCTCGGAAGATCCACCACGGCTTTACGTTTGCCGACTGTGGCCATTGATCCCTTATCCACGTATTCATAGGGTGTCAAGTCCCTACCTTTTAATTCGGACAACAGATTGTTGGCCAAATTCCGAGCCTGACTGGTCGCCACATTTGCAAGCTGGGGGTGACCAGTCGGATATTCAGGCGTTTCCATATAGGCTATATCGCCCAGGGCGTATACATCTTCCAGCCCATCCACGCGGTGAAAACGATCCACCCGGATACGTTTGCCACGTACAACACTTTCTTCAGGAATGCCCGGGACTGGAACACCGGTTACCCCGGCTGCCCAAATAACATTATCCGTTTTCAGGAATGTCCCATCAGTGAATGTTAACGTTTCTCCATCGTAGTTTTTCACCATCTTATTGAGATGAACTTCGACCCCCAATTCCCGTAGGTACTTTTCGCTATATTTTTGAGCGTTTTCACTCATCGACCGCAACGTGGCATCGGTTCCTTCCACCAAATGGATTCGAAGTTTTGAAAAATCCATATCCGGATAATCCTTCGGCAGAATATATTTTTTCATTTCGGCTAGTGCTCCGGACAATTCCACCCCTGTGGGACCACCACCCACTACCACAAAATTCATTAGGGATTCCTGATGTTCTTCCGGGGTACAAAAAGCGTGTTCGAAAGTAAGTAAAATTCGATTTCGCAACGCCAATGCTTCCTGGGTAGATTTCATCGGCATGCTATATTTTTCCAGATCTTTATTTCCAAAGTAATTGGTATCGCACCCCAGTGCCACCACCAATTTATCATAGTCCATCGTAAAATGATCCAGATGCACCTGTTTGTTGATCGTATCGATGTACTTGACCTCAGCCAACCGGATATGCACATTTGGAATTTTTTGAAAAACCTTCCGCAGCGGAAAAGACACGTTGGAAGGTTCCAATCTCGCAGTCGCCACCTGGTACAACAGGGGTTGGAACTGGTGGTAATTATGCTTATCGATTAGAAAAATATCATAGTCGGATCTCTGCAAGTGTCGGGCTAATTTTAACCCGGCAAACCCGGCTCCCAGGATAAGGATTTTTTGTTTGTGATCAGTGCCCATTTTACCATGATTTTAGTAGCCCAAAAATATGCTTCCCTTAACTACACACTCACCAATTCAACGAGCGGATCCCACAAAATGTTGAAGATAACACCATTTAATTAGATTGCTTCCTATCTATGAATTAATCATAAAACGAAATCACACTGCTTTCCTTTGTACACAGAATTCTTAGGGCTGAATAATCAGGCCAACGGGAAGATAAAAGAGGTAAGCTTCAGCCGGAAATCACGCTTCCAAGCTGCTCTCCCTGCAACAGTCTTTGCAGATTGCCTTTCTGAAAAATATTGAATACAACGATAGGTAAATCATTTTCCTGACACAAGGTAAACGCCGTTTTGTCCATCACGCCAAGATTTTTGTCGAGTACTTCGTCAAACGTAATGTGGTCAAACATCACCGCTTCAGGATCCAATTCCGGATCTGCGGTATAGATGCCATTCACTTTGGTGCCTTTGAGAATTACGTCGGCGTTGATCTCAATCGCCCGCAAAGCGGCTGCTGAATCCGTAGTAAAATAGGGATTGCCGGTTCCTGCTGAAAAAATAACCACACGACCCTTCTCGAGATGGCGGATAGCCCGTCGTCGGATATACGGTTCTGCAATTTCTTTCATTTCGATAGCCGAAATCAACCGGGTGTATACGCCTTTGCTTTCCAGGGAAGATTGGAGAGCCATCCCATTGATCACCGTCGCCAGCATCCCCATATAATCCCCCTGCACTCTTTCTATGCCACTTCCTTCATTGTTCACCCCCCGGAAAATGTTGCCGCCACCGATCACAATAGCTACTTCGGCGCTCATCCGTTGTATCGATTTTATTTCCTCGGCATAATGCAACAACATATCATTATCTATCCCAAAATTCTTGCTCCCCATCAAGGCCTCTCCGCTCAATTTCAATAAAACCCGTTGATACTTCAATGCCATTATTTAATTCGATTTTGATATTGTCAACATTCCCAAAAAATTGTTTACTCGAGGGGTTTGCCAGACAAAAAAAAAGCGACTGAAAAACTCAGTCGCTCAAGATATTCATTTTTATCCAAGCATCAAATGCTCGTAATCTGTTACGGTCAATTCTTTATCGATGCTCTGGAGATATTCTGCTACTGACAGTTTGCTGTCTTTTACGTAAGACTGTGCGAGTAGTGTATTTTCCTGGAAAAATTTATTGAGTTTTCCGCGGGCAATTTTCTCCAAAATCTGTTCGGGCTTTCCTTCTTGTCGAGCCTGTTCCTTTCCGATTTCGATTTCTTTTTCGATCACGCTTTCATCCACCGAGCTTTCGTCAAGAGCCAGGGGGCGCATCGCAGCGATTTGCATAGCGACGTTCTTCCCTGCTTCTTCCACTTCGGCACCTGTTTGATTGAGGCCCACGATCACTCCTGCCCGATATCCCATATGGATATAGGGTACGACTGTAGCAGCTTCTACAGTGGCATAATCAGCCAATTCGATCTTCTCTCCGATCACCCCCACCTGATTCACTATCTCATCCTGGATGGATTTACCATTGAGATCCTGTTCTACAAGTTCCTCCCGTGTGGCCGGAAATTTTTCCAGAGCAACAGTGGCAATATTGTCTGCGAAAGCGATAAAATCTTCATTTTTCGCCACAAAATCCGTTTCACAACTCAAACGGATGACGATACCGCGTTTCTGGTCGTCAGAAACCTTTGCGATCACAACGCCTTCTTTGGCTTCCCGGCCTGCCCGTTTCAGCGAGAGTTTCTGACCTTTTTTGCGCAAAATTTCGATGGCTTTCTCGGAATCGCCTTCCGCTTCCACCAGTGCTTTTTTGACATCCATCATTCCGGCACCGGTTTGATCACGTAACCGCTTTACATCAGCTGCTGTTATATTACTCATTGTATAAATTTTTAAAATTAAAATTAGGCTTCTTTAAGCTCGTCTTTCCCTTTGCCTTCCTGACGTTCTTTTAATCCTTCCTGAATGCAGGAAACAAGATACTCAGTAATGATTTGGATGGATTTGGTCGCATCATCGTTCGCAGGAATAGGGTAATCCACCAGTCGGGGATTGCAATTGGTATCCACAATTCCAAACGTGCGCAGACCGAGCTTTTTTGCTTCAGCCAAAGCGATGTGTTCGTGGTCAATATCCACGATAAAAATGGCGTGTGGCAATCGGGTGAGCTTTGCGATACCGCCCAACACCCGTTCGATTTTATCCCGTTCTCTGGTCAGCGTAAGCCGCTCTTTTTTGGTCACGTTAGCCAGAGTTCCATCGTTGAGCATGCGGTCAATGTTGTTCATTTTCTTGACCGACCGGCGTACGGTGGCAAAATTGGTCATCATTCCGCCCAACCATCGGTCCGTTACATATGGCATATCGACTTTCAGCGCAGCATCAGCGACGATCCCCCGTGCTTGCCGCTTGGTGGCGACGAACAAAATTTTCTTCCCGGCTCTGGCCAGGTTTTTCATGGCCTGACCTGCTTCTTCGAGTGCTTCGGAAGTCCGGTGAAGATCGATGATGTGTATTCCTTTATGTTCGGCAAAGATGTAGGGCTTCATCTTGGGGTTCCACTTTCGCTTAAGGTGGCCAAAATGAACACCGGCATCTAATAGTTCTTTATATTTTGGTGCACTTGTCATAATCTAATTGCAATTTTTTCTGATCAATATTCTCAAGGCGAGATTAACGTTTGCTAAACTGGAAGCTCTTACGCGCTTTGGGTTTACCAAATTTCTTTCGTTCTACTACACGCGAATCCCTTGTCAGAAAGTCTTTATCTCTCAACGGCTTTTTGAAATCCTCATTCAATTTGACCAACGCCCTTGAAATACCCAGGCGAATGGCTTCTGCCTGACCTTTGAAGCCTCCCCCATTCACATTGATCTTGAAATCAATTGCTTCAGCCATTTCAACTACATTCAATGGTTCTCGCACCTTATTCTGAATGTGTTTTTGGGGAAAATACACTTCAAGGGGTTTCCCGTTTATTTTCAAGTCGCCGTTGCCTTTTTTCATAAAAATGCGGGCTACTGAGGCTTTCCGTCTTCCGACAGCATTTATTATTTCCATGGATTAAAATTTAAATTCTTTGGGCTGTTGGGCCTGATGTGGATGCGCTGATCCAGTGTACACAAATAATTTTTTAAACATTTGACGTCCCAGCTTGGTTTTGGGCAACATGCCTTTGACAGCGTTCTCCAGCACACGTTCCGGGAATTTGGTCATCATATGCTCTGCGGTCCGCGATTTCTGACCACCGGTATACCCGGAGTAAGTCAGGTAGGTTTTCTGGGCCAGTTTGTTTCCGGTAAACCGTACCTTATCGGCGTTGATGACGATAACGTAATCCCCGGCATCGACATGAGGAGAAAACGTCGGCTTGTGCTTTCCCCGGAGCACATGAGCGATCCGGCTCGCCAACCGACCTACCTTTTCTCCTTCCGCATCGATCACGAACCATTCGTGCTGTACGGTTTCGTTGGTGGGATATTCCGTTTTGTAACTTATTTTACTCATTGCTATCCATTTAGCTCATTATGTATTACAGCTTTTGCGGTCCGGTAAGTTCTCCTGGTGCAGCTCATCTCCGCCCGCTTTCCGCTAAATATTTCTTTCCTTTCGATTTAGCCGTGCAAAGGTATTTTTTTATTCCTGATTTATCAAACATTTTTGGTAATTATTTTTCACTCGACCCGCGTAAGCGATTGATAAACAGTTAAAATTTCGCACAAAAATACTTCATCGGCGTTCTAAATGAGTCGCAATGGAACGCTGATTACGCTGATTGATTGGATTAGCGTTAATCTTCCAACGCAGTGAACGGATGAGTCACAACTACCGTGGTTTGTACGCCCACTTGCTCAATTGTACGATCTTAAATGAAGCCTCATGATGATGGGATTTTCAGTTTCAAAAAGGTGTGAATGTTCTTTCGCATTACGAAAAAACTCAGGCAATTCCGATGGAAATACATAGGCAATCAAAGTTTCCTCATTTACTGCAACTGCATGAAAGTAATCAATAAATTGATCCATGTCGTTTTCAAATTTTTTCCCCAATTACGTCTTGTTTGTGGAAATATGATGCATAAAAAAATTACGACCGTGGTTTTGAATGTTGGAGATTATCCACTCCGAACTATGGAACAAATTGGGCCTGTGGTAGGTAATACTTTTATCCCTATTCAATATATTTAACACATGATTTAGATCAATATTTTGGTAACTTAGCTCAGGAAACTCATGCAATGTACCGTAATTAATTTTAATTTCATATTTACCTTTTAGATCTGAATTGTATTCGTAAATAATTGGACTGGATGTGTGAGAAAACAATATGGATGTACCGTTTTTTGAAAATAAGTTCTTTTCGACGAAAATAGCAGGGAAATAACCATCCACCGGGGAATCCAGACAATCAAATCCAGAATGCACGGTGAATAAAGTTATGGGACAACCTTTATTCATTAATTTACCCGTATTATTCTTCATTAAAGGGCTATACAACAGAAATTGATCAGCTTTCACGAATTGTATTTTTGAAAAAATCGTATTCAATGGAATTTCACGTACAAACTGTCCTTTGAAGTCATAAAATATTATCTTACTACGAGTTAACAGAATTATTTGATTTTCATCATTAAGCGTAAAATCAATAATTGAAATGTACTCGCCTGGTCCTTTTCCCATTTTGCTAATTCGATGTACTAAATCGCCATCTAAAGTGTATATGCAAATTGAAACCGATCCTTTGTCCAGGACAATATA
This sequence comes from uncultured Bacteroidota bacterium, assembly GCA_937952445.1. Lineage (GTDB taxonomy): Bacteria > Bacteroidota > Bacteroidia > Chitinophagales > Saprospiraceae > Membranihabitans. The sequence continues at coordinate 6,088 of CALGAA010000006.1, forward strand.
TCTATCTTCAAATTGTAAAAGTTTTTCAATATCACCAAGGGGCCAAATATCATCCAATTTTGTGTAATCAATGCTGTCAAATACATCTGACATCACTATTTGTTCTTCAAAAGTTTACAAATAAACTTTCCATCTAGACTGGATCAATAAACCGGAGGGCGGATGTGCAATCCGCAGAGGGTGCTGACCCAGTCTGTCCTTTAGGAGAGTATTCCCTCATTTGAAATATGAATCAATAAAATCGCGCTCCCATTCAAAATCTATAATTACCAAATTATCATTTGCATCGACGTCCTTCGCATAATCCAAATATTGAACCACCTTATTAGGATATTGATCGTATTGTTGATGCACTTTTTGCGCATTTTCAAGAATCTGAAAGGCAGATCGTGTTATAAAGAAATGACCGGAATTTTTTTGCATATTATAAATTTTCATTTCATCGGATGTAATTTTGAAAGTGACCGTTTTTTGCTTATCCAAATCATAGATCACCAGGTAAGAACTCCCATAAGGTATGATCAAATAATCTCCCGACACATATAAATTCATAATTGGAAACTGGTCAGCATACTTTTTATATAACTCTTTATACTTCAGAAATGGAGCCCCTGATTGTTCGATTTGCCTGAGTTCTTTTTGAGAAAAAGCTGAAGTTTTCTCCACTACGCCAAAAGGCTGATATGATCCCTGCTTGATGGTATAGATCGAATCGTAAATTAACGACGGTTTGTATAGATATTGATCGTTCTCTGAATCATAGTTTAATTTATCTCGATTCATAGTATTGGTCTGCACCTGAATGGGATCAATGGGATCAAAATAAGATATCAACTGAAATTGATCATCAGTTAACCTCAAATTAGGTTCACCTAAGGTTAATATGTTATCCGAAAAAAATAAGTATTCACCATCATTGTAATAGAAATCAAAATAAGTTTCAGAAAATGGCAGGACTTTTTCCTTCATTTTCGAGCCATCTGAAGAAACTGATACAATCCGTGTGGGATTTCTGACCAAAATATCATATCTATTCTTATCGAAAATAGCTGCCACATCGCATGCATGTGCAAAGTTTTTTGGACCACCGTGCAATCCATCTACAGCATGTATGAAACGACCTAAACTATCAAATAAAACAAAATCAGAAGAACCAGGAGCATTTTGCAAAAAAGCAAACTGATTAAACGACCTCAGGATCCTTGAGGTTGAGGTAGAGTTTAACAAATGTGAGGTATCCAATCTATGATAACGTATCGGAGATATCACATCAAAGGTATGAACCGGAATGGTAGTTCCAAGGTCAATATTAATACGATGCAGTTCTTCGCTTAATCCTATGGGCTCGTCACTCGATTTGTCGCACGCACAAAACAAGATTAGAATCCACATCATGAGGATGAACCATGTCTGTATTTGATTGAGAGAATCCATTATTATCCTGGGCAGAATTCCTGATCCTTTGCTGAGCAATACGGTGCACCAGAAACATAGTAATCACACCGAACAAACCATTGGTCGTATAACTCACAATAGTAATCCCTAGATGATATACAAGGAACAATCTGTTGATTCCAGGGATCCCAGCAATTCGCTGATCCATCAATCCCACTCCCCTGGGCCAACGCTTCCACGCTCACCCCCCAGTATGGGTTCGTCAGCGAAACCGTGACATGAAAGGCCATAAAAGCCAGAAATAAACTCACTCCGATTGCATAAATCAACTTTTTCATAAGATAAAAAATTAATGGTTAAAAAATATGTTTAGTCTTTTTGAAGAGGAAGCGAGATATACCTCCGATTTCCCTCCCATTTGGTATTTCTAAGTATGGACTGTCTACTTCGTATGATAAAAGGAGGACGATCCTGGCTCTGCTGATAGATCTTCCCAGTATATATGCGCTGAGGTACATATCCGCACACACCCCTTTACTCCTTTAACTTCATCAGCAATACAATCGGATTATCCTGATCGGTGATTTTTCCAATCCCTTCGACATCCACACTTCTTTCATCTTTAAGGTATTGTGAAGGTAATACTATATCCACCAGGTAATTCTCATCATACACAATCTCATGGTTGAATGGGATGGAGGACGAACAGAAATAATTCCGATCGGTGAACGAAGTTACATCATCCATAATTTTTTGAGTATGAAAAATCTGATTTCGATCCTTCAAGTGAATATACTGCTGTCCCATTCCTCCATCGACAGCGTAGGTATAAAATATAGCAAGCAACTTTTCAGTATGAGCCGTCAAAACCGGAAAAAAAGCTCGATTGGAAGCTTCTTCGCGAAAATACCTTAATTGCTCCTCCGTACTTTTCAATCCAATGGAATTATCTATACCATATTCTCCGAAGTCTACAGCCATTACAGGAGAGGCTTCCCATCCTGATAACTGGTAAAATGTATTGTTAAACATCAAAGTTGTATATAATTCTCCGGCTTCATTCAAGGTGAATGATTCTGTAAAAAAAGAATAATTATTATTCCCAGTAAAAATATTTTTATCAAACAAAATATTCTGTATATCAGACACAGGGTTTACTATGATCACTGATGCATTTGTTGGTTTCCCATTGACCACATTATCATTTTGCAGCGATGCAAAATAATATAGGCTATCAACTTTCATACACGATGTCCCGGATGGGATAAACATCAATTCCTCCCCAACCAAATCAAATTCAGGAACAGTATATATTAATCTTCTGGAATTTTTACCTCGGAGTTCCAAAACCTCAAGATAGTTCTCAGATTCATCAACCAAAATATACCCCAAATTATTATATTCACCTTCCCCCCGGCCTTTCCGATCAAGTCTGGAAATAAATCGGCCATTTTTGTCAAATACGAAGACCATATCCTGCTGCACATCCGCCACGTAAATGTATTTTCGTTTAATAAGCAATTGAGTGATCCGCCCCATAATGCATTGAGTATTGGTTTCCAATTTGATGTAGTAAACAGAATCCACCAAGTCTGACAGATTAATGCTTTCACTGGCCTGTGTAGGATTAATTTTTAAAACGGGAACAAAGTCATTTACAATATTATTCTTATGTTCACAACCAAAAAATCCAACAAACACAAGTAACATTCCTATCAATCTGTTATACTTATAAGGATTGATCCAGCCTGCCTTCTTCAGGCTTGCCCGGCGCAGGCGGGTCATTTCGATAAAATTTGAAGTGGTGGGCAGGTCTCCCGACTGGAGGAAAGGAGATCTGCCTGCGCCAAAGCTCTGGCAGGCTGGCCAATACGCATTTGGGAAATTACAATTCATCTGCTATAATAACTACAATTACTCAATAACCTCCAATTAAATATTTATATAAAACTAGGAGATTTCTTAAATTTAGATAATCGAAAAAACCTGAGCCATCCGATTATTCATTCACATCGACAACCCTGCCAATCACATCTGGGGTTCTTCCCTTCCGGGCAGCATGCGTTACACTCCCATTCAACTACTTGAGGGTAAATACCTGGTTTATAAAATGTATAGCTACAAGACCCTCCGGGGCATTCATCCACTCCCCCACTTCCCCCACTCCCACTCCCCTGGGCCAGCGCTTCCACACTCACCCCCCAGTATGGGTTCGTCAGCGAAACCGTGACATGAAAGGCCATAAAAG
>CALGAA010000007.1 GCA_937952445.1 uncultured Bacteroidota bacterium
TTACCGGTTTTACCTCTTTTCGCCGTGATCAGGATGTCCCCGTTGGCTGCCCTGGAACCGTAAATCGCTGCGGACGAAGCATCCTTGAGGATGTCAAACGAGGAAATATCGGCGGGGTTGATATCAGCAAGGTCACCGGAATAGATCATGCCATCCAGCACGACCAGGGGCGCATTTGCGGATGCCCCACGGACGTTGGTGGATCCCCGGACTTCCAGACTCGAAGCACTTCTGATTCCTGTGGGCGTGCCGCTAAAACTGACGTTGAGGCCCGGTGTGCTTCCGCGTAGCATATCCATCATGTTGGAAGTGGATTCTGTGGCCAATTTTTCGGCGTTGATCTGCGAAATCGATCCGGTCAGGTCTTGTTTTCTCATGGTGCCATAGCCCACGACCACAATTTCATCCAGACCAATGGCATCTACTTCCATCGTAACGTCGATGGATGTCCTTCCATCTATGTCTATGGTTTCCGACTCATAGCCCACGTAGGAAAATTTCAATTGCATCGCCGATTCGGGCACCTCCAGGCTGTATTTGCCCTCCACATCGGTGCTGGTACCCATGATGTGGTCCACGACGGAAATGGTGACTCCGATCAAAGGCTCGTTATTCGTATCGGTGACTGTTCCCGTAATCGTTTTAGTAGATTGTGCCAAAAGTGCACTGCTGGTTAAAAGGAAGATAAAAAAGGTGAAAATCAAACTTCGGGGCGCGATTTTCACCCATTTAGGGTCAATTTTTCTCATGATTCCATCATTTTTTGGTGTGTTATAAATTTTTCTTCAAAAGCAGGTAATGGGGAAGCCTAACCAGGCATCGAATTCCACAATCACATCAAATATAATAAATTGTGAAAGAAAGAAAAACATAAACCTAATAAAATGTTTTTGAAATTTAAATGGATCGCGATAACACGGCATTTCTTTTCCGGATGTTGAGGAATGCATAACGATTGGCAGGCCGGGAGGCCCGAAATGCTCCACGAACGGTATATCTTAATCGATTAAGTAATAAAAATGCAATAACCCAGATCGAAATTGAAAATCCCTGGTTTTTCATCCAAATAATGGCAAAAGGATGGGTCGGGGAAATTTTAGTCCAGATCAGAATCGATGAGAAAGGGTGAAACCGGAGTTCTATTGGAGAGGCAGTCCATACAGGCCTCAAAAGATATCAAATGAAATTTAAATTTTTGTCTGGACGAATTGCGATTCAGATCCGTTTATTCTCGATGATCGGTCGGGATTTGAGGGCGATGTAACCGATATAAATCAGGGCAACAAAGACGACAGTAAGGGCTATTCGCAGACCTGTGAAGTCACCGATTACCCCTACGATCAAAGGCAACAAGGCGCCACCAAAAATACCCGTACACAAAATCCCGGAGAAAGCCCCCGGATGGGATAAAACGGAGTTGAGAGCGGTGGAAAAAATGATGGAAAACATCAGACAAATGCAAAAACCCAGTGCTGAGAAAGCCACCACGGACCATTCCGCAGGTCCAAAAATAGCCACGGCAAAAACGACCATCGTAATGAATACTTCCACGCCCAAAACCCATCGGGCATCGAAGAGCTTGAGGACAACGAGGCCCACTACACAGCCGATGGTCATCGAACCCCAAAACCAGGCAACAGCCTGTGCTCCCCGGACTTCTGGATCCATGCCATGGTAGGTTTTCAAAAACTCCGACATCCAGTTGGCTATGGCCTGTTCTGTACCGACATATGCCACGATCCCGAAAAAAAACATCCACACCTGACGGTTTTTGAGCAGTTCCCTGTAAATGGCCACCGTTCCCGTTTTTTCATTTTCCCCGATGACCAGGCGTGGGAATCGAAACAGACGCACCAGAATCAGCATGATAACGAAAGTGAACGCAAAAATCCAGTATAAGGCCGACCAGTTTACTTCAGATTGCACCAACGGGGCAAAGATGGTTTTAATCGTATTCTGTTCCGGAGATGAAAAGGCAGTCATCATCCGGGAAAATGCAAATGGACTGAGGAAAGACGCCAGGCCGAAGACCAACTGCGCCATGACCGCAAAAAAGGCAAAATTTTCCTCTCCTCCAGCCGCCCGCATAAGCGGGTTGATAATAACTTGCAGGGTGGCCATGCCAAGCCCCAGGATGAAAAGCGCGGTCAGGGCGGTAAGATAGAAGGGGAAAATCGCAAACGATAGGGCCCCGATCAGATTGAGTGAAAACGCAATCATAAGCGACTTTTTGGGGCCGATCTGCTCAATCATGGCTCCGGCAGGAATGGAGAACAGGCCGTATGCCAGGAAAAACGAAAAAGGGAGCATCGCCGCCATTGACAAACTGAGATCGTAGGTCTCGATTACCAACGGCATGATGGGCCCCAGGATATTCGTGACAAATGAAATGACGAACCAGATCAGTAGAATAAAAGCGATAAGATTTCGGTGTTTCATGGTTTATGGGCTTATCGGAGGAATTTAACCAGCCGGGGCGATGGGTTTATTTTTTCTGATTCAATACGTTCGCAAACAAATGTCCCACACCTCCTACGCTGGCAGCGGAATCCCCGAGTTGGGCCGGGACGATGGGGGTATCCCGAAGATGATCCATTGTAAAATCCCCGATGTACATCTTGATTCCTTCAATATACTGGGGACCTGAATTGACTATTCCTCCCCCCAGTACGATGAGTTGAGGACTGAAAATATTGATCAGACTCCCCAGCCCGATAGCAATATTTCGAAAATGCCAGTGAAAGGCTTTCAATACCTGAAGGTCGCCGGCGATGTATTTTTCAAATAACATTTGTCCGTTGTATGAATCGTCTCTGCGACCGATGAGGTCTTCATAGTAGGTAACCAACGCAGAGGTCGAACCATACACCTCCAGGCAGCCCCTGCTCCCACAGGAACAAGGCAGGCCATCGCGTTCGATCATGATATGCCCCAGTTCACCCCCGCGATCGTGATACCCGTTGTAGAATTTTCCGTCTATCAGCAAACCCCCACCAATTCCAGTGCCGATTGTGATGAAAACCGCGTTGGTAACGTCCCGGGCAGCTCCAAACAGGTGTTCACCCATGGTCATTCCGATCGCATCGTTCATCGCAATTGCAGGAAGTCCAAACCGTTTCTCCAAAAAAGGAGTGAGTTCCAGCGGAACTATCCCGGGAAAATTCCCGGCTCCCTCAGTCACCACACCATCTTCTACGATGCCCGGAAATGCCACCGATATGCCGGCAATTTCCCAGTCTTCCGTGGTGGCTTTTTCCAATACCTCTTCCACAAGACCTTCTAATTTTTGTAAAAATTGATTCCTGTCTATATAATCTGTGTCGATCGTATTGTGATATGCAATATTCCCTTTCCGGTCTGCTACACTGTACTTGATGCGGGTACCACCTACGTCAATCCCTAATCCATATTCCATGGTTGTCCGTTTTTCTTTGGTGTATGTTTAACTTTTGGATATGAAACTCAAAAGTAAATATTTTGATCGATATCCCGGCTGATATCCATCATTTATACCTTTTATAGGCAGTTCAGTTGTTTTTGAGCATTAGGAAAGGTTGCAAAATAATTCGTCCAGGTTATGTTGTTGTTGAGGAGTTGAATGCCCGGAAAGTTTCTGCAACTTTTCCCATGAAATAAATTTCTGTGTATTGCCCAAAGTATACGATGTGACCGATCGAGATGAATTTTGTCGAATGATCCTCCGACGTGGAAAAGCATCATAGGATGAAATAAACGTTTATCGGATGCAGATCATAAGGCATTGTATATCAAAAAAAAGACCTGCCAGTATCCAAGCTGGCAGGTCCGTAATTTCCGGGTTTAGGGGATGGTATATCGCGCACCGACGTACAGGTTGCGGCCAAATACGGGCCCCCAGGTCAATGAACTGTCAAAAAATACGCCAAACGGCTCATCGCTCGCCAGTATGGGATTTTCCTGTGTTTTATTCAGCAGGTTTTCCACGCCTGCATAAACCTCAAACTGATTCCAAAGCCTGGTGTTGATTACGAAAAATGACGGCGAATAATCTCCGAGTTGATACCGGGCCGGATTGGAGCCGGTATAGGGTAGTCGTTTTTGTCCCTGCCAGTTGATTGTTCCGTCAAATTTCCATTGTTCGTTTCGAGTCGTATATCCGGCGTTGAAAAACGCACGGTGGCGGGACTGCAGGGGTTGTTGTTTCAGACCACTTTGATAGGTAGTCTTGGCATCGATCCAGCGGTAAGCCATCCGGATATCGAGGTTGTGGACCAATTCGTAGTTCACCTGGGCCTGGATCACATTGGAAAAAGATTTTCCTTCCAGATTGGAAAAGTGCACCTCCTGAGGGTTTTGATCCAAATCCACCACGATCCGGTTTTGGAAATCCGTTCGATACAGGTCCAGTGAAAAACTGCCATCCCGGTAATCCAGCCGGAAATTTTGTGTAAAATTGAGCCCGTAGTTCCAGGCGATTTCCGGATCAAAGCCATAATGATAATTCTCTCCGTTGTTTTCAAAAACCCATCTACGCGAACTCGCAAGTAATCCAAAATTCTCTGCAATCAACGAACTGGTCCGGAATCCCCTACCCACAGATGCCCGGAAAACACTCCCTTCTGCCGGAGCAAATCGCAGGTGCAGTCGCGGTGTGGCGAACAATCCGAATTCATTGTGATGATCTATCCTCAAACCAGCGACTACATCCAGAGAATTCAGGTGTTTATAGGTGTATTCCCCATAGATCCCCGGCACCAATTCGGTTCGGTTGAAGGGATGGTCACCCAAATATTCATCGTA
>CALGAA010000008.1 GCA_937952445.1 uncultured Bacteroidota bacterium
ACCCATCCAGCCCACCTAGGCACGAGTGCACACCCTCCCTAAATTCCCACACAGCTGACAACTGATAGCTGATAACTGACAGCTATTTTCACGTTTACCTACCATACACCCGGTTCCGCCTCACTCCAATATTCTGAATGCCGTCCGCCGATTAGCCTGGTGTTCCTCTTCAGTACAGGTTTCGCACGGACAATCCACGACCGGCTGGCTTTCGCCGTACCCCCGGGCTGTCAAACGTTCGGGTGAAACCCCACCTTGCACCAGGTATTGCACGGCTGACTCAGCCCTTTTTTGGGAAAGATCCTGGTTGTACTCATCCGAACCCCGGCAATCCGTATGGGAAGTCAATTCGATGCGCACGATCTCTGGATTGTCCGACAATAGCGTAGCCAGACTATCCAAAATCGGTCGGGCATCGGGTCGGATATTCCATCGGTCGTAATCGTAATATATATTCTCCAAAACGATTTCTTTGTCCTTCACGATGGGATCCATCAACCGGGAATAGCGGTAGATAATCTCGTTCCCGATGGTGTCCGGTGCAGACAATTTATTCATCGATAGATTCTCCTTGTAGGTGAAATATCCGGATTTGGTAAATGCAATGTTCATAGGAGCCCGTCGGTATCCGGGAATCGTCACTTCGCCATTCATATCCGTCACCATCGTGGTATCGTGAGCTCCCTGAATTTGGACCTGGCTTTCCTCCAGCGGGAAACGGAGCATCTCTCCTGTTTGCGGATCTTCTTTGCGGGTGACCGTTCGGATATTGAGGGTATAGGTATATACCTCCTTAGGTCGCTCCTCCCCCGGTTCCAGATCTTCCGGAACTTCCTGATAATACATATAAATATCATCGCTTCCCGCCCCGCCGGGTCGGTTACTGGAGAAATATGCGGTTTGGGTTATATCACCCCTGACAGGATCAAAAGGTAAAAACTTAAAATCGTCGTAGCTCGAATTGATCGGAGGGAGGAGATTTTGAGCATACACAAACCGTCCATTTACCTCGTAGGTCTTATAAATATCCAATCCACCCATTCCCGGTCGGTCCGAACTGAAATACAAGGTATCGTTGTACACGGTGGGATATAGCTCGTTGAACTCCGTATTGATATCACTGAGGTTGAGAATCTCCGGCTCGCCCCATTCCTCTTCGATCCAGTCAGAATAAAACAGATCGTATCCCCGGGCGTTTTTATCGACATCACTTGCGAAATAGACCCTGGTTCCATCGGGGGTGAGAAAAGGATGCATAAAATTGACATTCGATACCGTAAATGGCATCGCTTCTGGTGAGGACCATACTCCCTCTTCATTTTTACGGGAATACATGATTTTGCAGTATACATCGTATTCGTTATCCAATGCTTCGCAACGGGTGAATACAAAGACTTCGCGGTGTGCATCAAAGCTACCATCGCTTTCATGCAAACCAGTATTGACCACAAATTCATCGAAAAGGTTGATTTGCTGGTTCAGTGCCTGGTAAATATCATAAAATTTATGACCGGTCCAGGCGTAATAGTTTCGCCCTTCACTCTCATCCCGATCGGAAGAAAATAGAATGTGCTCACTACTAAACACCTGATTGAGCACATCCGACTTGGGAGAATTCAGAGCCTGCATATTGACCACTTTAAGATGGGGCTGTTGCTCCGAGTGCGCTTTCCACTGCTGAGCCTGACTGGCAGCCAGGATAAATTTCTGGAATCTGTCGAGATTGTTCGTCTCGTCAGCCAGGAGTTGGTAAGCAGCCCCGGCTTCCCCATATTGACCAATTTTGGACGAAAGATCAGCATACCGGAGTAGGGCTTCCAGGCCGTAATTCAAATCATACGCCCGATAAAACCAATTTTGGGCATCCGCATAAAAACCGATGTGATCGTATGAATCTCCAAGCATAAAGGCCAACTCCCCTTTTGCCATCGGGTTGCGGGCTTCTTCAAATTCCGGTAATAAATACTGAATGGCCTGAGCGTACCTCTTCCGCTCATACGCCGACCGCCCATCGACGATTTTTTCCGTCGTCGTACAGCCCCATACAAGAAAGGCGATCATCAAGATGATATAGCGTGTAATCGACCGGTCCATTTAATAAAACTAATAAAAAAAGGGCAATGTTGGTTGACATTGCCCTGAATAATCCTTGCACTCCCGTAGCAAAGGTTTTTTAAGCCTTCACGGCAGCAGGTTTTTCTCTTTTCTTCTCTGGTTCTGTGACTTTATCTTTCCCAGCACCCAGTAAATCATACAGAATGGGTGTGGCCACAAAAATGGTAGAGTAAACCCCAAACATGATCCCGAAAGTGATCGCAAAAGCAAAGCCTTTGATGCTGCTTCCTCCGAATAAAAGAAGAAGAATGATCACCATAATGGTCGTAATAGACGTTATCACAGTCCTGGACATGGTACTGTTGATCGCGTCATTGATCAATTCGTATCTGGATTTTTTGCTATAGCTATTGAAATTCTCCCGAATCCGGTCAAATACAATGACCGTATCGTTGATCGAATACCCTATGACGGTTAGAATAGCTGCAACAAAGGCCTGATCCAATTCCATGGAAAAGGGCAACAGTCCTCTCAACAAAGAAAACAAACTCAATATAACCAGGGTATCATGAGCCAATGCAACGACTGCCCCCAGGCTATATTGCCATTTACTAAATCGTACAAAGATGTATATGAAGACACACAACAATGCGATTAGAACGGCTTTCCAGGAACTACTCAAAATATCGTCGGCCATGGTAGGACCTACCTGACTCGAACTCAAAATATGGGTACCCTCCCCTCCGGTAGATGTAAATTCTTCAAAATCCAAATTGCCGCCCATGACAGAATTTATGCCCTCATGAAGTTTTTCCAACACGCGTCTTGGGGCATCATCTGAGGTATCATCGATCAGATACGAGGTAGTAATATTATAATGATTACCCACGTCGATCGATTTTACAATCGGTGTGGATTCAAAAGATACCGTAAGAGCGTCCGACAAATCCTGTACGGATACGTCCGCGTTTTCGGGAAATGCAATATTATACGAATACCCGCCCTTGAAGTCTACACCAAGTTCCCATCCTCGGGTAAAAATCGAGATCAATCCCAGGACTGTGATGGCGATAGAAAACATATAGCCTTTTTTCCGCAGGGCTAACCAATCGACTTTTAGATTGGACAGTACATTCTGGGTAGATGGCCGCCAGAATGACACCAAACCTTTCCCACGTGAATTCCAGTAATCGATGATCATGCGGGAAACCCAGACCGCAGTAATGAAGGAAAATATAACCCCCCAGATCAAGACGACAGCAAAACCTTTGATCGGACCTACCCCAAAATAAGCCAGAATAAATCCAATCAGGATCGTGGTTACATTAGCGTCGATAATCGCCGAGTAAGAATTGGAAAATCCTTCTTTGACGGCATTGAGCGGACTTTTCCCGGCTCTTAGTTCTTCCCGGATCCGCTCATATATAATCACGTTGGCATCGACTGCCATACCGATGGTCAGGATAATACCCGCAATGCCCGGTAAGGTCAAAACGGTTCCGTAAGAAGCCAACGCTCCAAATATAAAAAACAGGTTGGTCAGGAGTGCCAGGATGGAAACCACCCCTCCCCCGTTGTAGTAGTATATCATGAATACCATCAGCAGCAAGAAGCCCGTGATGAGGGTAATCACACTTTTTTGAATATTAGCCTGACCCAGTGATGGTCCTACCAGAGACTCGGATATGATGTTGATTTCCGCAGGCAACTTACCAACCTCCAAAACGGCGGCCAGGTCATTCCCATCCTGCACGGTAAAGTTTCCGGTAATGGAACTGTTCCCGTCCGTGATCGGCGTATTTACACTCGGTGCAGAAACAACCTCATCATCAAGTACGATGGCAATTTCACGATTGTTATCCTGGGCAGCTTTCGTAGTCAAATCCGCCCAGATCCGCGCACCCTGGTTGTTCATTTTTAGCGATACCGCCACCTCATTGGAAATAGGGTCTGGTGCTGCTGTCGCACTGATCACATGCTCTCCCGTCAAAGGCGCTTCCGCATTGACGCTTCCTTTGCGAATTGCATATAAGATGTAGCTATTCGTGGATTTGCCAGTAGTAAAATCTCTTCGCGGGGTGGATCCCCATAAAAATTGGATATCCGATGGAAACATCGATTTGATGTCCGGATGCTCCAGGTAGTTCATTACCGCATTCCGCTGATTCCGTTCGGCTTCTCCCATAGCGGCTAACCCAAACTGACCAGTGAAATTAGGGGTAAAGATGCTGAACAATGGTCCTGATTCGAAGGCATTTTCATCCTGGGGTACGTCTACAATCTGAGTCGTAGAATCTCCGGTTGGATTACCTAAACTATCCAGGACCGCGGTTTTAATCGTATCCTTCCGGGTCAGCGATATCGGCTGATTGGCCGCAGTCGTATCCCCTGCCTGCAATTGGCGGAGTCGTTCGTTGGCCCGGGCAAACGTCTGGATGATGTTGTTGTCCGTGACCCGGTATACATTCCAGAACTCCAAATTAGCCTGAGCCTGAAGATAGTTTCGTGCCCGTTCATAGTTTTCTACCCCCGGAAGTTCCACCATGATCACATCCCGGCTTTGATCCAGAGACACGTTGGGCTGAGAAACTCCAAATTTGTCCATCCTGTCTTTCAACCGATTGAACGTGAGTGTCACTGTTTCATCTGCTTTAGATCTCAAAACAGCCATCACCGCATTATCCGACGAGTTGTAATTGATTTCTTCTGCCAGCATCTCATTCTGGGCAAAAATACTTGCAAGAGTTTTTCCACCCGAAATTGCATTCCATTCCTGCTGGAATGCGGTCATGAAATCGGTGCCTGTCTCCCGCATCCGATCATCCACATTGTTCATGACTTGTCGGAAAGTGGGATCCTGACTGTTATTCGAGAGGTTCTCTACGAATGATCGAAGGTCAACCTGCAAGAGTGCACTCAAACCTCCTTTAAGATCGAGTCCCAAAGCCAGTTGTTGACTTTTCAATTCCTCATATGTGTAGTCTTTGAATAAGGGAATTGAAAAAATGGGGACCCCGGACATCGAATCGAGATACGCGATTCGTGCCTCGCGCGTCAGCGAATCAATTTCTTTCTGAGTTTCCCCTCTGGAGCCTACTAATTGTGCATACTCCTCAGCCCGATTTTCAACCTTCCATGTTGGAAAAATCAACAAATATTGGTAGGCGCTCACAAGAGCGAACAAAATCAGGAAAAACTTGATGACTCCTTTACCTTGCATGTGATCTATTGTGTTTATGCTTATAGCCTAAAAAACAGCGCAAATATAACGTTTATGTGAAAAGCGCTGTAATTTTATTCGAAATTTCAACGAAGATTAGATCTTTTCTTATATTGTAGGGTAGTTTGTTATCGTTAATCATTCATATTCTCTAACCTAAATCATGTACATATGGGATTATTTTCATTTCTAAAAAAGGCCGGATCCAACATTTTTGGCAAGGATACCGAGACCGCTGAAGAAGCCGCACAAAAGCTGGAAGCCCGAAAATCCGTTCTTCTGGACGAAGTTAACAAATTAAATTTTGATGTCGAAGATTTGTCCCTCGAACTCGACGACGATACCGTCACGGTATACGGCAAGGTTGACTCTCAGGAAGAAAAGGAAAAAGTCATTCTGGCTCTTGGCAACGTCACGGGGATTGCGACTGTAGATGACCGGATCAACGTGGTTCATCCCAAACCGGAATCAACCTTTTACGAGGTCAAAAGCGGAGATTCCTTATCCAAAATAGCTAAGGCTCATTATGGAGACGCGATGAAATATCCTTTAATATTTGAAGCCAACAAACCGATGCTGAAAGATCCCGACAAGATTTATCCCGGCCAGGTTTTGCGGATTCCTCCCCTGGAGTCTTAAGGAAATTTGGACAGGGATGAGGTCGGTCCTCATGCCCGGGTAGAAGAAACAGCATAAGCATTCCTTGTGCTTTTTTTTTATTCACTCTTCAATATAGCCTGTGGGTAGGTTTTGCGGATTTCTTCCAGCCGGGCCAGAGCGATCCGTTCGTTGTCGTACGGACCGATAAACATCCGGATCCAATCGCCTTTTTCCACAAACTGGATTTCCGGATTGGTGGTTTGGGCAGGCAGGTTTTCCCGGCCTTTGTAAAGCCCCAGAACGATGATGTATTTTTCGTCGGATCCCAGGAATGAAAACTTCTTGGAGGCAATGCCCGTCAACTTGGGATTTTTTTCCTCGACGATTTTGGAATGCGATTTGACCCCTTCAAGAAAAAACGATCCCAATTCTCCATCGTCGCGCCGAACAAATATCGATTTCTCCTGGGTATGGTATTCCGGATGCCGAAACACCAGATGGTACTCCCCCGACAGTTGGTTGACGACACCAAATACTCCACGATCATCTGACACGCCCAGAAGTTGCTCTGAGCCATCGTCCTTATACCGGTACACGTGAACATCGGAAATGGGAATGAACGAAGTGGACAGAATCCGACCCATTTTGTAATGTTCTTGTTGCTGCATGTGGTACACCTTCGTAAAAGAAGCGTTTTTATCAGGTATTTGAAACACACGCGCTAAGGTAAAATGTCCGGGTGCACTGATGTAAATGACGCAGGTATCCGCCCTGGCAGGCGTAAACGTGACAATGCCATCGCTATTGGTGTAAAATTTCCCAATATGACAGGATTCCAGGTCCACCACGGCATTCGCAACCGGTGCACCGGAGTCCAGTGATTTGACTTTCAGGGTAACTTGTTGACCCGCCAGTGAAAAGGACCAGAGGCAGCCGGTCAAAATAAACAAGGCTTTTGTTAATATTTTGTATATTTTGACCATATAATTCATCCGACCATTAAAATTCCTACTATTTTTGATGGAAGCAACCCCGTTGTAAATGAAAAATTTATAAATGCAGGGGAACGCCATGACGGATTAAGGAATAAAGTTTCAAAAATACCTGTAAATTTTCGCAAACTTCCAGGTGCAAAATAACAATAAAATTCACACATTGACTCATATGACACACATTTATCTCTCCATCGCGCTTATGGTTTCGTATTTGTTTCCGTGCAATATCCATGCCCAACAGCTCACGCATGTGCCCGGTCAATTGATCATCCAGACAGATGGTACCCCACTTTCCCAAATCCTGACGGGTTCCTATCCCGGCACAAGAGCAGATCGGAAGAGCACACGTCTGAACTCCAGTCACACAGCAGAATCTCGT
>CALGAA010000009.1 GCA_937952445.1 uncultured Bacteroidota bacterium
GCAATATGGCCAGCTGAAAACAAATTCCAAATCATCAGAAATATGCAGTCCGCCAGGCAATTTCTACCCAAACACAAACACAAACCCTTACACACTCCCGTAAGTGCACGCCACCAAAGCCCAGACCACGTTTACTTATCAATATCCCGGATTCTGTTCGATCACACCCGGATCGGACTGATCGATCTCATGCTGCGGGATCGGAAACAACTTATGATGTTGCTGCGGGTTAAGCTCAACCATTTGCGCCTCCCCGGTGATCGGATTGTAACTCCATTCCACCACTGACATGACCGGGATCATCCGATCCGTACGAACCAAATCCATCCATCGTTCATTTTCATACGCAAATTCCAACTGCCTTTCCAGCAAAAGAACATCCAGAAAATCTTCCGGATCCGCAATATCGGCTTCCGTATAGTTGTGACTATTCCCTCCGAAAGCCCTGCTCCGCACCTGATTCAATGCAGACAAAGCTTCATCCAGGTTGCCCAGTCGGTAGCTCGCTTCTGCCTTCAGTAATAAAACATCTGCGTACCGGATAACGGGTAAATCCAGGCCGGAAGAGGAAGCATTTTGCGCGATAAATTTGCTGACGTACGGCCGCCAGGCCTCTTCCTCGTTGCTCCCCGGGGAATGCCAGTACAAGGTAAAAGTGGCGTCCTTCCTGCTATCCTCGTCTTCAAATACCTTGATCGCACTCCAGGCCGGTAAAGCCACTTCGCCCCCAGCAGATTGGGAATAGCCCTCCACACCAAAATAGGGCAGAAAATCCCGGGATAAAATATGCCCGTTGTCATTAGCCACATATTTCATGACAAAAATCATCTCGCTGTTGTCCTCAAATTCCTCCTTCCATAGATTGCCGTAATTCTCCACGAGCTCAAAATCCTGAGCGATCACCCGATCCAACATGCTATTGGCCTGCTCCCATTCTTCCGTGTACACATATACCTTCCCAAGTAATGCCATTGCAGCTGAATTGGAGGCCCGGCCTTTGGCTATCTCATCATAAGCAGGGAGCAGATCGATCGCCGCCAACAGATCCTCCTTGATCAGATTGTATATTTCCGCTTCAGTTGAACGCGGGACATTCTTCGTTTCATCGACAGTCAACACAGAAGTTACGCGGGGCACTCCACCAAAAACCCGGACGAGATCAAAGTAAAACAAAGCCCGCATAAACCGGGCCTCCCCTTCGTACTGACTTTTTTCATTCCCGGAATAATCTTCGGGATTCTCAAGATTCGCCAGAACTGAATTCGCACGGAAAATCCCGTTATAGCTCGCCTGCCAAAAGTTACGCAAAATATCGTTTTGGGGATGAAAATCCAGGTTGTTCAATGCCTCCAAACCTCCGATAAACCGGTATGAGGACATATACAGATGATCCGTGGGCATTTCAAACAACGCCCAGTCCCGTGGTTTACGCGACTGATATCTGCTGTAGACCCCCAGGACAGCTCGGTCCAGGTCCTCGGATGTTTTATAAAAGTTGGCCTCGGTCAATGTAGAGATGGGCTCCAAATCCAATACGTCACACGAATAAAACGGTGAAAACAGGATAATGAGAACAATATATATTTTGATGTGCTTTTTCATAGTCATCTGTATTTGAGCGTTAAAAGTTGATATTCAATCCAAGTGCAAAAATCCTTGGGATAGGTTCCGATCCATTGTTCAATCCCGGTTGACTACCAATACCGGAAATACCAGCGGTAGTAAACCCTTCCGGGTTGTAGCCGTTGAAACCTTTAGCGGTCCACATAAGCGCATTGCTGATCGAGGCGTACAGACGCAACCGATCCACTTTGATCCGTTCTG
Source organism: uncultured Bacteroidota bacterium (assembly GCA_937952445.1). Taxonomy (GTDB): domain Bacteria; phylum Bacteroidota; class Bacteroidia; order Chitinophagales; family Saprospiraceae; genus Membranihabitans. Next base: position 1,825 of record CALGAA010000009.1, read on the forward strand.
TCCATGCCTGTGGAAACCGATAACCCAGATTGATGCTTCTAATAGCCACAAAAGAGGCGTCTTCAAGGTAGTAATCGCTGTTTCCTACAAATTCCAGTGCAGCCAGAGAGGTTGCGGGATGTTTCCCGTCACCAGGTTCTTCTTCAGACCACCATTGGTTTTCCACTACAGGCTTGAGAAAAGCACTGACCGTAGGGCCCTGATAATATAAATTCTCCAGATTGTACATTTTATTCCCCAGCGAGGACTGAATAGCTACGGACAAATCCCAGTTGTTCCATTCAAAATCGTTGACCAATCCAATAAATACATCGGGCATAAAACTTCCAAGTACCTGACGATCATCCGGGGTAATTGCACCATCCCCGTTCAAATCCTGGTACCGGACTGTCCCAACACGTTGACCAGGAATGATAGGATATTTTTCAAGATCGGATTCATACTGAAGGACCCCCTCCATTTTATAGCCATAATAGGCAAACATGGGTTGACCCACCTGAAGCAACCAGCCCATACCTCTGCTGTGCGTATTAATGAGCTGATCCACCCCACCTCCCAGGCTGACCACTTCGTTTTTATTATGCGAAATATTGAACGAAGTATTCCAGCTGAATGGGCCTGTAAGATTCCGGGTCGTCAGTTCCAGTTCCACGCCTCTGTTGCGAATGTCTCCCACATTCACAATGGTATTCGTAAATCCGGATATCGAGGGGATACTCACGTTGTAAAGCAAGTCATTGGTCCGCTTATCATAGTAATCCAGGGTCAGATGAACCCGGTTATCCCACAATCCAAGATCTACCCCGATATCATAACTTTCCGTTTTTTCCCATTTCAGTTCCGAATTACCAAAAGAGGTCTGTGCCTGTCCCTGAACCAGCTCACCATCCGGAGAATAATTGGCTGCACCGATACTTCCCAAATACTGGAAGTCCCCGATATTGAAATTTCCAACAGATCCAAAGCTGGCACGCAATTTCAATTCACTAATCGTCCTGGAATTCCTGAGAAAATTCTCCTCAGACAATCTCCAGGCTACAGAAGCGGATGGGAAATATCCCCAGCGGTTTTTGGGTCCGAATCGGGAGCTACCATCCGTACGTATCGATGCAGACAATAAATATTTCTCATTAAAACCATAGTTTACCCGCATAAAATAAGAGGTCAGCCCCCACTGTGATTTTGAGGTGGAAGAACTGGGGAGCACAATGGCGTTGTTCAGAGTCCAGATGGTTTCATTTGCAAAACTACCAGCTTCGGCCGTCATCGACGCCGATCTCGATAGATTGTACTGATACGATGCTCCAGCAATCGCCGCAACATCATGAATATCTGCAAAGGTTTTGTTGTAGCTGAGTACATTTTCATTGATCCAGTTAAATACCCGGCTATCGCTCGCTGATCCGGTGGCTACGTTCGATGATACCGCTCTGGATTCTACAAAGTCTTCCACGGTATTGTACGAAACATTGAATCCGAATGAAGTCCGGAAATTGAAATCCTGAAACAATTTTACGCTGGCGAATGCTTCACCCACATTGTTGAAAGAGGTGGTATATAGGTGAGCACCTTCGAGGGTGGCCAAGGGATTCACACCTCCAGATACGGTACTACCCCAATAATCACGAGGCTTGAGATAACTTCCATCCTCTTGCTTTTCGGGAGAAAGAAAGGGTGGCATTTTAATCAAATTCTGTAAACCGCCGTAATAATTCCTTCTTCTGGAATAGTTGGGACTGATCATCAGTCCGGTTTCAATGTTGGGAGTGATTTTCAGATTTACATTACCGCGTAAGGCATATTGCTTATAACCCGTATGCTGGATAACACCCCCCTCATCCTTGATGGTACCGGAGATATAATAATTGCTGCCTTCCCCACCTCCAGAAACAGACAAATTGTAATTTTGGATAGGTGCAGGATCCAATATAATATCTTCCCAATTATAATCCCCCTCAGCAATCACGGGGTTGACCCGGTACTGCACAGGACGTCGCTCATCATTCCATAAGGGAAGACTCGGATCACCGCCTACCCAGGCAAAATCGCGGTTGATATAGCGGGCAGTATAGTCATAAAAATCCTGGCCTCCTTTGATCCAGGCATCCTTACCATGCATGATGGGATTGGCTATGCCGACATACGAGTTAAAATTCAGTTTTGGTTTCCCCTGGGATCCACTTTTGGTGGTGATCAGTATCACCCCTCCCGATCCTCTGGAACCATAGATGGCAGCGGAAGAAGCATCCTTGAGCACCTCGATGGATTCGATATCATTCATATTGATATGGCTAAAACTTCCACCGGGAAAACCATCGATCACGATCAGAGGAGCGTTGCTTGCTGAAATGGATCCGGGACCCCGAATCGTAATCGTCGGAGCGGAACCGGGTGTGGCACGTACCTGGGAAATATTCACCCCCGCCATACGACCCACCAGGGCGGTTTCTGGCCGACCAGCAGGAATTTGATCCAGTTTATCATTTTCTATTTTTGAAATGGCTGAAGTTACCGAGCGTTTTTTGACCGTTCCGTACCCTACCACGACCACTTCTTCCAGAGTCTGTGAATCCTCCTGCAACACAACAGAAATAGTAGTTTGCCCGTCAACCGGTACTTCCAAAGTCTGATAGCCAATATAAGAGAAGACCAGGACCGCATCTTCCGGTACATTCTCCAGAGCAAACCGACCGTCAAAGTCTGTAGACGTTCCCTGCGCCGTTCCTTTCACCTGGATATTCACCCCAATAAGCGCTTCTCCATTCGCATCGGTTACGTTACCGGAAACATCGATAGAAATAGTCGGGCCTGCATTCATGGCAGGAGATGCCTTACCCAGGCTGGCAGTCAGTTGGCCAGCCGCTACCAGCAAGCACAGAGCCAACTTCTTCCAATGATAGTACAACAAGGTTACCATAGTCAATACATTTATGTGATTGAAAAATTTTACTTTTAAGCCAAAACCATTTCTATGGGGAGTAACAAACAATATGGTATTGAACAAAAAACGAATATCTTCATCGCTTTGTCCTACCAAGCCGGGTAAATTAACATTTTGACCTTTTCATCTTCTTTCGGCAACCAATATATGAAATACAAACTAAAATTCCTGAAGCCCGATCGACAATACCGGAATTATTTATGAATTAATGTCTGCAGAACGCCATTATAGTCTGACACTCAGGGTGAATTATGCATGGAAAAAAATGAATGAAATTCTTAATGACTCGAAAGTCATTTTGAAAATACAGATTATGATTAGCGTATTGATCATGCAATGATTGTAAGCAGTCCTGTACGCTTTCCTCATGTGATCCGGCTTATCCACCAAAACGATCCACCTGGTATGTATAGATTACTTATATTACCAAAGGGACAAAGGAAAAAAGCATGTAACTCAGTAAACTGGGTTACATGCTTTGTACAACTATTTTATTCCAAAGGACGGATTAGATTTCGTCTGTTTAGTATCCCGGATTTTGAGTTAATGACCCGCCACTTCGGTCAATCTGGGCCTGAGGAATCGGAAAATAGGTGTTCCGTTCCTCAAAAGTGATTCCTTTATTCAGGTCCAGAAACTGACCTTCAAATTGAGAATAACTTTCTAGTTCCTGTTTTGCGATCCCCCAGCGAACCAGGTCAAAAAATCGGTGTCCTTCCAGTGCCAATTCCAATCGCCGTTCAAACTGGATTGCCTTCATAGCATATTCCCGGTTGGGAAACGATGGATATGGTTCGACTTTGTAATTAGCCACAGGCACTCCATTTACTTCCTTGTTCGGGATCTTACTGGCTCTGACACGCACATCGTTGACCCGGGCCAGCGCATAGTCAAGATCGGTATCCAATGCCGCTTCGGCTGCCATCAAATAGACGTCTGCCAAACGGATGATATTGACATTGAGTGCCGTAACGTATGGTGCTCCATTCTGGACATATCCAGAAAAATCAGCCTGATCAATCATCGTTTTGTAGGTCACAAAAGGGCCTGCAGAAGCCGCATCCCGGATCCAGGCATCGCCCGGGAATATTCCCCAATCATGGTAAGGAACACCTCGTCTTCCGACGGTATAATCCAATCGGGGATCAACCGCCAGGTCAGTGTCTACCTGATAATTGTCCTTGGCACTTCCTGATAATCCAAAATCAGAAATATAAGGATTGTTTCGATAGCTGTAATCCAGCATGGGTAGACCGTCATCATCTACCCGGAAGACGTTCACCAGATCAAAGCTCGGTTGGTAAAATCCGCAACAATTGGCTGGGGCACTACCATAAAGTCCCGAAAGCATATCCCCTACGTTGGCATTTTCACCTGATCCATCCGGATCAATAACGTGTTGTGCAGCGATAATGGATGAAGGCCCGTTTTCTGTATGAACACTAAAATTATCGAGATAAGGGATATCCTTGAGATCGGGACGCGATGCGATCACATCCTTGAATAAAGCCAGAGCCTCAGCATTTTTCCCCTGATAGAGATATAGCTTTCCAAGGTACGCTTTGGCTCCGATTTGATTCATTCGACCCACTTCTCCCATTGGACTTTGCATGGGAAGGTTATCCACTGCAAATTTGAAGTCAGCCTCTATCATGGGCTGCACATCCTGGTTGTTTTCTACAGCTGCAGCTTGTTCTGTGGACATCGTCTCATCCACATATGGGATATTCTTGAATACCCGCCACAGGAAAAAGTAATAATGTCCACGCAGCATTTTCGCTTCAGCTTCGATCTCTCTGGCGCGTTGTTCCGAAAACTTTTCACCATCTCCTTCCTGGAGTCGGTACAGAGCTCTTAATGTGGTATTACAACGCGTAATACCTTCATAGTAATTGTTCCACATGTTGGCCAGATGCTCGTTGGGAGGAATAGCCCGATGTCTTTCTATATCCAGCATAGTTGCCTGATCTGCAGGCTCACTACCCTTGTGAGCATGGCCCCCGGCGACTTCTCCAAACAGCCACATACTGGGGGCAGAGGAGTAATTTCCCCAGGTACCTGAAGTATTACCGTTCATAAGCCCATAGGCTCCGATCAATAACCATTCCACTCCCTTGATATTGTTGATTTGATCATCTGCGAGTTGGCCCTGAGGGCTTTGCTCCAGAAAGCTATCCGAGCAGCTCCAGGAAAGCATAATCAGACCGGCCATTCCGTATATAAATATATTATTTAACCTGTTCATAATTGTCCGTTTTTTCATCGATGAATGTATATTATCCTTTTTCATAATTAAGACATTTGATGGATTAGAAGGTAAGGTTTAGTCCCACCAGATATTGTCGTGGAATAGGATATACCCCCATATCCACACCCGGCGCGGTGAAAGTAGAGGAATATTGGCTCACTTCCGGATCCATACCACTATATGAGGTAAGGATAAATAAGTTGGTCGCACTCACGTACAATCTAAGCCCCTGAATCGCCGAGCTGGCCATATTCCCCATCTGGAAGTTGTAGCCGACCTGAAGGTTTTTCATCCTGAAAAAGCTACCATCCTGAACATAGTAACTGGATGATTGAAACTCAATCGTAGGCGGTTCATCATAAGGAGAAGGAATCAGACTGTTGGGATTGCTCGGACTCCAGGCATCCAATGTGCGGACACTAACCGCACCCGGGAAAGCATAAAAATCGGTGTATTGACGGGTCAAATCGAACAGATCATTCCCTTGTGATCCGTTAAAGAACATACTGATGTCGAAGTTTTTATACATCGCATTGAAGCTCAGGGAATATATAAAATCAGGATGCGGGTTACCGATCACCGTACGGTCAAATCCATCGATAATTCCATCTGGTGACCCATCGGGCCCTGACACGTCTTCATATTTGAATCCACCCACCCGGGCACCAGCATATGAAGCACTGCTTTCGATATCCGCTTCGCTTTGATTGATTCCAATGACATTGTATCCATAGAAGGATCCCAGAGGAGCTCCTGCTCTCATGATGGAGGTAGTTACACCCCGCAGTGTGAGATAGGGTTGTTCAGATACGGTGGGTGCAAGGCTTTCAAGCACGTTTTTGTAACTCGATATGGAAAATCCAACATCAAACTGGAATGCGTTTCGATCCAGGGTAGTGGCATTGTGGTGGTAATTGATCGAAAACTCCACCCCTTTGTTACTGATATTTCCTGAATTAATAAAAGGAGAAGCACCATTCCCTACGGCAGCTGTCGGTTGGGGGACAGGATACAGTACGCCGTCTGTTTTCGTGTCAAACCATTCCAAGGATCCATCGATGGCGTAATTGAACAGGCTATAATCTAATCCGATATTTATTGATTTTCTTTCTTCCCATTTAATGGCAGCGTTGTCATAGTTGCTCGTCCACAAACCACTGGAAAGCTCATTGCCGTTCACAGGATAAGAGGCATTATCGATCCCGGATGCAAATCTTCTGAGATATTGAAACGATGGGATACTCTGGTTACCGGTAACTCCATACCCTGCTCTGATTTTCATGTCGTCAAGCCAGCTGGCATTGGACATAAATTCTTCGCTGGAAACGCGCCAGGCCACACTTGCCGCGGGGAACAAACCGTATCTGTTATCCGGTCCAAAGTTGGAGGATCCATCCCGGCGTAAGGTAGCTGAAGCCATATATTTGCTTCGGAAGGCGTAATCGATCCTCCCAAATATGGAAAACAAAGAAGAGAAACCTCCGCTACTTCCAGCGCTATTGGTCGCAGCGGTATTGATATAGTAGTAATTGAGGTCTCCGGTGACGAAGAAATCTCGTCCACTTCCATTCAATGAATTGGAAGTTCTGTTGATGGCTTCTGTTCCGGCAAGCAAGGTGAGGCTATGAATATCATTGAAATTGTGGGAATAGGTCAGAGTATTGGACCATGTCCATTCAGTACCCACACCCTGGTTCTGACTTAAGGTATTATTGTTGAAATTGGCCTCAGAACGCTCCGGATTGGGATACCCGATTGATTTGCCATTCCACGTTTCATACCGCAATCCGAAATTGGTTCTGAATGTCAGATCATCAAGAATTTTGACATCTGCATAGGCATTCCCAAAAAACTGATTGCTATTGCTGATATTATCCTTTGATCTGTATAATACGGAAAGTGGATTATCCGCGTTCCCCAGTTTGTCTCCCCGTGTACCCCCGAAATTTCCCATGATATCATACACCGGTACGATAGTTTGGATCCGATATGCCCATCCGATTGGAGAATCTTCACCCTGGTAGGACCCAGGCGTATTTACATTTACCCCGAAACCATTTCCTGACGTATGGGAATATTGTAAGTTTTCACCCACTGTAACCCTGCCATTCAACAACTGAAACCGGGTATTGCTTCGCAAGGTGTAACGCTCGAAATGGGTGTATTTAAAGGTTCCACCCTGGTTAAAATAACCTCCACTCAATGCATAGGATGAATTGTCCGTACCCCCTGAAATACTCAGTTGATAATTTTGCATGGGTGCATTTTGAGTGATCTCCTCAAACCAGTTGGTTCCCTCCTTGTTGGCTCTGGTTATCTGGTAAAACTGGCTTGGATCTTCCAGAGAGTAATTGTATTTAGAGGGATCTGCATCCGCTGCGGTAACATTATGCCCAGTTTTGTCGCCGGCTACAAGATAATCAGGAAGAACCGGAGTCGTAGGGTCGGAACCATAATTGGAACCAGTGGTACCGCTCAGACCTGGGGTTTTCCCTGCATTGATGTAACGTTGGTAGACATATTCTGCATACTGTTGAGGATTCAAAAATTCGGGGAACCTGCTTCTGTTTGGGTTTTGCGTACCATAGTACATATTAAAGGACACCTTGGGTGCTCCAACTTCACCCTGATTGGTGGTAATAATGACCACGCCATTGTTGGCACGTGCCCCATAAATCGACGCAGCAGAAGCATCCTTCAGGACCTGCAAACTGGCAATATCGCTCGAGTTCAGCCAACTCAGCTTTCCTTCATACGGTACCCCATCAATAATGTAGAGTGGATCGTTGTTGTTTATCGTACTAAAACCCCGGATTCTGATCTGCGGCGTGGCACCAGGTGCCCCATCGTTGATGATATGTACACCGGGCGCTTTACCCTGCAAACTCTCTATGGGACTTGCTGCAGGCTGAGCCTTCATTTCACGTACGTCAACGACGGCTACCGAACCGGTCAGGTCACTTTTTTTCTGGGTGCCGTAACCTACGACGACAACCTCTTCCAGCAGCTCAGAATCCGATTCCAGTGAAATGGTGAGATTGGTCTGACCTGCCACTTCGATTTCCTGAGTATTGAAACCCACATAGGAAATGACCAGGACAGCATCTTCTTCTACATTTTCGAGGGTAAAACGTCCATCCAAATCAGTGGTCGTACCTCTGCTCGTCCCTTTGATTTGGATATTGACCCCGATCAGGGGTTCGCCCGTGTTGTCCGTGACGATACCCGAAACGTCAATCGGGATTGGGGGATTATCATGGGCCTGTGCTACATCCTGCACAGCCAGCATGAACACACCCATAAACATTCCAATAAGGCATCTAGAGATAAAATTTTTCATAGTTCATTCATTAATTTTTACGTTAGACTTCTTTAAGAAATTTAATTTTCCGGAAAATGCAAATAGTAGTGAATTTCAGAATAATATAAGGAGTATTATTCAACCAGTTAGTATTGCCACCTCTATTTGAACATCCTTTTTCACAATATATGAAGGCTAATATAGTTCTTTAATAGCTTATTAAGGAATTTTGGATAACTTTTTTTCGATCATATTAGATGTTTTGAATTTCAGTGTGGGTCATTGAGTTTTAATAGTCTTCCCATGGCATAGTCATCTATGTGTAAGCACAGAAGGGTTATATATATTTTAGTTAATCTCAAATTTGAATCAGAGTCAAATATTTTACGATTTTGACTAACGTAATTTTAACAAAAACGAAAATTAGGGCGATTTAGGGACTGAAGATTTCTCGCTGATCAGGTTCTCGCAGATGAGCGCAGATGGGGGATCTCGCAGACTCACGCAAATGGGGGTTCTCGCAGATGAGCGCGGATGGGGTTCTCGCAGCGCACGCAGCGAAAAGCACACGGCCAAAACGACGCAGCGTAATCGTGGCGATCGCAGCGTAACCGTGGCGACCGTTGCCTACTTCATATTCCTAAGAAATGCATATGATGCAGTATTATTAAGGGTTATGTAGTTGCTATCACACCTGTCCAAAATAAATTTTAGTCATAATAATAGCTGTTCAAAACCAGTAATTTAGGCTTTGAGAAGGCCATATTTGAAAATCGTACCCCTATTTTCTAAAACAGCG
>CALGAA010000010.1 GCA_937952445.1 uncultured Bacteroidota bacterium
GCCCAAAACGCAGGCGGCCTTACTGGAAGCCATGCAGGAACGGTCAGTGACCGTAGCGGGAGATAATTTTCCACTTCCACAACCCTTTTTCGTATTGGCAACCCAAAACCCGATCGAACAGGAGGGGACCTACCCGCTGCCCGAAGCCCAGTTGGACCGGTTTATGTTCAATATTCCCCTTCAGTATCCGAGCTACGAGGAAGAGTTGCAGGTGGTGAAGAATACGACCGGAGTCCAAACCAGTGAACTGGAACACATCCTGTCGGGTCCGGAAATTCAGTTCTTCCAGGAATTGATCCGGAAAATGCCATTGGCGGATAACGTTCTGGAATACGCAGTCCGCCTGGTGCACAACACCCGTCCGGACGGGGATAATAGCCCCGAAATTGTCAGGGAGTATATCCAGTGGGGGGCAGGACCCAGGGCTTCCCAGTATTTGGTACTGGGCGCAAAATGCCACGCCGCTATCCATGGGAAATATTCACCGGATATAGAGGATATTCAGGCCATTGCAGAGTACGTATTGCGTCATCGAATCGTGCGAAATTACAAAGCAGAGGCAGAAGGATTGACAGAGGAGTTGATTATCAAAAAATTGCTGTAACAGGTCCTTGAGGGATAGTCCCTGACCCGTTGCATACACCAAAACCGATAATTTTAACATCTTTAGGGGTGAAAGGACTGTCATTATGCATAAGAACAAATTCAATATTTTTTCGCCCATAATCGCTTTTGGTTTTTGGGTATTATTTTTATTTGGCTGTGGAGGAGAAGGGGGAGAATACCGCTCTCAGGTTAAACCCTCTTCCATGGGGAAAATCTATCAGATCAATACCCTTATTTCACCGGAACTATTCAATTCCAGTTTGATCGATACCTTCGACTTTCGGTATGGTAGGGCTTATCCGATTCTCCCGCAGCCCGAACCCTATTTTGAACTGCGGTATTACGAGGCCTACGAATTGGATGAACAGCCCTTGTTGCGCAACCTGAAGTGTTTTTTGATCCTGGCGGACATGAGCATTGATGACGAATTGACGCGGATGGTGCGAAGGGATTTTCGAGAATCCATTGATTTTCAAGATTCCGGTGTTCGGATTGGTCAGGATAAATGGGCCCGGGATCAAATGATCATCTACATTTATGGACCGGACCGCGAATCCCTTATTGATGAGATCAACCGGAGTTATTTAACGGTTTCCAATCGAATCACGCAATTTTATGACGAAATGGTAAGCTCTACGGTATATGTTCAGGGTCAAAACAGAGCCATCCGGGATACCGTTCTTGAAAAATATGACGTGGAAGTCGATATCCCTGCGGACTATGTAATCGGATTGAATGTAGATTCCATCATATGGCTGCGACAGGAAATCCCGCAGTATAGTCGTTCGATTTTGGTGTCCCGATTCCCGTACCACAGTCAAAGCCAATTTTCAAAAGAAGGAATGATCCAAATGCGCGACGAACTCGGTAAATACATTTCGTCGACGATTGAGGGCACCTATATGAGAGTGAACCCCATAGATTTACCTGTATTTACTGAAACCACCGAAATCGATGGTAATTTTGCGGTTCGGGCTGTCGGAATTTGGGAAATCGTCGGTGATTTTATGGGAGGTGCTTTTGTCTCGTATGCCATCCACGATGAGAAAAATCAAGAGATCGTATTTTTGGATGGCTTTGTGTATGCCCCGGAAGAAAGGAAAAAGCTGTCTATGATTTTCCTGGATCATATTCTGAGACAGACAAAAATATCAGGAGGAATATGAGGCATGGGAAATCAGGTCATGTCATTTGGATTTGCCTTATAGCCTGGTTTCCTATTGCTCTTTTTTCACAAGTTACCTGTACCGGAACCTTCGGGGATAATATTTTCACCGAAGGGGATTTTGGTAGAGGCCCTCAGAATGTATTACCTGATGTATCGGGCCTGGCCCCCGGATATACCTACACCACAGCGACACCTCCCGGCGATGGTTTTTTTACCATTACCAACGATATGGGGAGGTGGGGGAATAATTATGATACCTGGCTCAATGTTGGTGATAACAGCGATGATCCCCAGGGATATATGATGGTCGTGAACGCGTCCTATTCTCCGGGTGTCTTTTACGAACAAACCATCGACAACCTGTGTCCCGATGCGACCTTTGAATTTTCTGCAGATATCCTCAATGTGGTCCGACCCGGGGTGACGGGACACTCCCTTCCGGATCTGGACTTTCTTATTGACGATTCGGTCCGTTACTCCACAGGTGAAATACCCCAGGATGGCAAGTGGCATAAGCATGGATTTACGTTTTCGCTGGAACCCGGCCAATCCAGCCTCAAGCTGACCCTGATCAACAAAGCTCCGGGTGGCATCGGGAATGATTTGGCACTCGACAACATCACATTCAGACCTTGTGGGCCGGAACCAGATCTTGATCTACCGGACATTGTGAGCTTTTGTCAGGAAGATGGCCAGGCAGGCCGAATCAGTACTTCTGTGGATACGAATCAATTCGCTCTACAGTGGCAATCCCAATTGTCCGGAGTAGAGGAATGGCAAAACATCGGGCAAGTTAATTTACTGGTATTACCGTTGGACCTGAGTGTGCCCGGTACTTTTTTTTACCGGTATAAGTTGAGCACCTCCGCTGCGAATCTTGATAATCCGCTGTGTGTATCGTATTCCAAAATGGTCAGGGTGATCGTAGAACCCAGGGTGTACGAAGTGTGGGATACCATATGTATGGGAAATGTGAGGGGATTTAATGGTCGACTTTTGACCTCACCAGGAACGTATCAAAGCCGCCTGACATCGGTTCGGGGTTGTGATTCGATCGTGGTACTTCATCTTGCTATGGTGGACAAAAGACCGCTTATTTTTGATTTGGGATTCGAAGATCCGTCGTGTTTTCAATACGCGGATGGATCGATCGAAATCCAGAACGTCCAGGGTGGTTATCCCCCATATGAGTATTATATCAATGGGGAATCGAATGGATCTCCCCGAATTGAAAATTTGACCTCCGGGTTGAAAGCCATTCAGGTCCACGATCGATATGGCTGCGTATCTTCACAATCCATCCGCCTGACCGATCCGCCTGAATTTAAACTGATGCCGATTCCGGATACACAACTCGTACTGGGGGAGCCCCTGACGGTTTCAATACAGGCTTCGGATCCTATTTCCAGCCTGGAGGCGGAACCCAACATCCTGGAAAATTGCCCTTCGTGCACCGAAGTTACTTTTGTGCCTTTCCATTCCACCGAAGTAGAGGTCGTGGCGACCAATTCAGCCGGGTGTACCAGCACAATTCGGTTTTATATCGAGGTGGATGATGAAAATCTGCCGATCGTATTCCCCAATGCATTTTCGCCCAACGGTGATGGTGTGAACGACGATTTTCGGTTTATAGCTCCACCTTATTTAATAACCCGGATTCGGGAGATACGAATCCTGGATCGATGGGGCAATGAGGTGTATTCTTCCCTTGAGCGTACCGACGGAAGGGACGTCGTGTTGTGGGATGGAATGACGCAAAGCCAGCAGGTCGAGCCCGGACTTTACGCGTACATCTGTGAAGTGGAGTTGATCAATGGGGAGACTCGCCTGTATTCAGGTGAGGTTCTGATAACAGGTCTGTAATGCAGTAGAATTGTGATCTGATTTTGATCATTTGGCCTGGTACATCAGCCCCTAAATATGTGACCCTTCATAAGGATTCTTTTTAGCCACATCCTCATCATCTAAAAATCTTATGTAAAATAAGCTATCCGCCGTTTAGCTTCAGGATGGAGCTGACCGAAGGAAGATCGGGGAGTATGAAATCGGGTTCGTACTTTTGCTCAGGATCGGGATAGCCCAATCGTTCCCCAATTAAAATCGTTTTCATGCCCAGGTTTTGACCAAAAGCAACGTCGGAAATCGCATCACCCACCACCACTGATTTGTTGAAATCGATGCCTGGATAATCCTGTTTTGCCCGATAAGCCAGAGTGGGGGAGGGCTTTCGGCAATTGTTGTTTTGTCCTGCCAAATCCCCGCAATAGTAAACCGAATCGATGCATCCACCAGCTTCGACGACCTTTTGCATCATAAATTGATGGATATGAGTGAGTTGTTTCTCCGTGAGTATTCCTTTCCCAATCCCTTGCTGGTTGGTGACCACGATGATGTATCCAAATAGTTTCGATAATTGAGCCAGGGTGGGTAAGACTTTCGGTAAAAACTCAAAATCCCTGATTTCATTGATGTAACCATCCGGAATTCGACGGTTGATGACACCGTCGCGATCGAGAAACAGTGTCCACTGGCGATCTATAGCCAGCTTATGCATCGGGGAATATTTCGGCTTCCACCAGTTCACAAATAATATGGCCGGCAAGGATGTGTCCCTCCTGGATACGTGCGGTATCCGTGGACGGGATGCGAACTTCGATATCACAATGATCCGCCAAATCACCCCCATTTCCACCTGTAAAGGCTACGACGGGCATTTTTATTTCGATGGCTTTCTGAGCAGCCAAAACCACATTTTTTGAATTCCCGGAGGTAGAAATGGCCACCAATACATCTCCCGAACGACCCATGGCCTGAACCATGCGGGAGAAAACCTGATCGTAACCAAAATCATTTCCCACGGCAGTGAGAAACGACGTATTGACGTGAAGGGCTTCCGCGAACAGAGGAGCTCGGTTTTTGCGAAACCGGCCGGACAACTCTGCCGACAAATGCTGGGCATCCGCCGCACTTCCGCCATTTCCACACCACAATACCTTGCCATGATGCCGATAAGCATGAACCATCAACCCCGCAGCCAGTTCGATCGCCTGAAGCAGCGCATCGGAGTGGAGCATTTTGTCTTTCACCGCTATTGATTCCCGGATACTCCCGGAAATTTTCCTGGAATAATCGATTCCCATTTTGCCATTTTCTGGTTAATAATTTGATCTAAAGCTCGCTTTCTGAGAATCTGGGGTCTTTGACCTGGAGCTTTTTAAGTTGATCCACCGCTTTGTGATCGTTGTGATCAAAACCGGTTATCGTATCCAGTTGGTACTTATTCCGATCCGCAGCATTGCGGGAAATCAGTTCGCCAAGAAATCCAGCTAAAAAAAGCTGGGTCCCCACAATGATGCTCAGTAAAGCTATATAAAAATACGGATTGGAAGTAATCAACGGTGCTGCGATTCCCCGATTTAGGGCGATCAGCTTATCCACGCCCAGATATATCGCGGCCAAAACACCAATCAGGAAAATGAAGGAACCAAGCAAACCGAAAAAATGCATCGGGCTTTTTCCAAATTTTCCCATAAAGAAAATGGTCAGTAAATCGAGAAACCCGTTGACGAAACGGGACACCCCAAATTTACTGGATCCGTATTTTCGGGGTTGATGCTGCACCACCTTTTCTCCGATCTTTTGAAAACCGGCCCACTTTACGATGATGGGAATGTACCGGTGCATCTCCCCGTAGACCTCGATCGAATGAACTACCTTATGGCGGTATGATTTCAACCCACAATTGAAATCGTGTAGAGGAATACCTGAAATTTTCCGGGCAGCCCAGTTGAATAATTTGGATGGCAGGTTTTTGGTCCATTTGTTGTCATAACGAACTTTTTTCCAGCCCGACACGATGTCATAACCATCCTGGACGATCATCCGGTGCAATTCGGGGATTTCCTCCGGGCTGTCCTGAAGATCAGCATCCATGGTCACGATCACTTCTCCCCTCGAAATATTGAAGCCCGTATTGAGCGCAGCGGATTTTCCATAATTCCTCCGAAATTTAATGCCACGTACGTTGGATTGGCGGCGGGATATCTCTTCGATAATGGACCACGAACGATCTGTGGAACCATCATCGATGAAGATGATTTCAAAACTCAATCCATGCCTGGTCAACGTCTTCCGGATCCATTCCTCGAGTTCCTTCAGCGATTCCTCTTCGTTGAGAAGCGGTATCACGATGGACAGGTCAAACGGGTATGCTGTACTTTGTGAAGTCATCTTTGTCGGGTTCTGAAAATCGCTGCGAGAATGAGACTGACAAGCGCTCCGGGTATGATCAGGGAAAAGAAGTAACTGAATATGGTTTGGTTAAGCGTAGGACGGTAAGAAGTTTCTCTGATTTGGTCCACCATTAATTCCAGTTGTTCTTCATCGAACAGGTTGTTCAGTACTCCTGTATTCATGATCTCCAGAGCTTTTTCTTTGGCGATGTCCGCTAATTCGGGATCGATAAAATTGTACAGAATATAATTAAATATCAGGTAGATGCCGTTCCCGATTAAAAAAGGGATCATCGATTCTTTGAAGGCATCCGCAAAGCTCAGTTCGTCGTAGTCCTTTCGGGCTTCACGGGTGGCGAGCACCATGGCCACGATAAGAAGGAGGGTAGGAAAGTAACTCATTGCAAAATGCACCATCAACCGATTGTTGATCATGTCCACCACAAAGAGAATTAGCACTATGGCCCCTCCTGCTAAAAGCCCAAGGTTTACCGATTTATTTTCCATATTCGTCCAAACATTAAAACGTATTGAGGCGACTAAGCTGTTTCAGCCAACGTGCTCACATAAAGAAATTCATACAAAAATACGACTTCAAAGCCAATTTCTTCAATATTCAAATCAAAATGAGGATATCATGTACGTGATTTGAGGGAACGTAGAGATGCCGGCGAAATAGCCGACTTTTACGGTGGTCAAAATAATTCGTAATTCTCCTCGTAGAAAACGCCCAGAATCTTTCCCTCCCAGCTTCGATCCAAAAAGGATGTGTTTTTACTTTTCGAGGGGAATTCGGAGGCTGAATATTTTGTTTGCCCGTCCGGGTCGATCCAGGTAAAATCAATGGTGGATTCGATGTCCGGAGTCGCTTGTTCTAATCCCAAAATTCGGCGTGGGTTGATGGACAACCATTGAATCAATTGTTCGATCCCCACCTGTTTGCTCAGGGTGTCATGGAGTACCGGGAAGACAAATGGGAGCGTGGCAGCCCCAAATTTGGCTTCAGCGAACTCTATTTTTTTCCACTCCTCTTCGATCGGCAGATGCCCTGAGACAACACAGTCCAGATGTCCGGCCTGCAGTCCTTTGACCAAAGCCTGACGATCCTTTTCTTCCCGCAACGGGGGCAATACGAGGTAATTGGTGTCAAAATGCTGGACATCCCCAACAGTCCGGATCAGGTTGAGAAATGCTACGGAAGCAAATACCCGGTCGTTTGATTTCCGAACTTTCTTTAAAATCTTCACGCTCTCCTGGGTGGATATCTGATGGACCAACAGCATGGATTGGGTATATTCCTGGAGGTCTATATCTCTCTTGAGCATGACGGTTTCGGCGATTTCCGGTATTCCTTTCAGCCCCATCTGTGTGCTGATCATGCTTTCGTGGATCAACCCGTCCGGTTCAATGGACTGATCGTACGGGGTATTGATCACCAATCCATCAAAGGTTTTGACGTATTGGAGGCCACGTTTCATCAACCCCACATCCCGGATTGGATTCAGTCCATCAGAGAATACCCTTACCCCCGCGCGGTTCATGTCGTATATTTCGGCCAGATCCTGACCTTGGGTGCCTCTTGAAAGTGCTCCAATAGGCCTGATGTCGATCAATTGACTTTCGTCCCGAAAATACTGAACCGTCGATCGATTGTCCGTCGGCGGATTGAGGTTGGGAACGATAAACAGATGCGTATACCCTCCTCTGGATGCTGATCTCGAGAGCGAGCGCAGGGTTTCCCGGTGTTCGTATCCGGGTTCACCCGGGAATGCCCCGATATCGACCAGTCCCGGGGCAAGCACCCCACCTTCCAATACCCGGGTACGGGTCGGTTGGGCCAAATCGTCTCCAATCTCGCTGACTTTGTCATATTCCAGCAGAACGTCCTGCGTTTTTCCGTGAAGGGGATGGCCAGGGAAACACAATTCGACATTTTTGAATAATACACGCATAGGTCGTGGTCAGTTTTTAAGAAACCTCAGCAGGAGACTCTCCAGGATTAGAAATACCAGTGCAAATATAAGACAGTACTTCCAAAAAGTTTTTCCACGATCAAATTCCTGTATAAATTGACCCAGGGAAGCCATTTGTTCGGTATTCATAAATACGGTGTTGCCGGTTAGCCGGGTCCGTAGTTCCTGGGGACTCCACAGGCTGATATCGCTTTCTTCCCGTGAATTGTTCATCGCAAATTCCGCGATCACGCGGTCACCTTCCGTGATTTGATAGAATCCCGGATTTTGGATTTGATCGTAAATCATGACCTGAACGAGATCCCCGGATTGCTGGAACGAAGGGATAAATTCGTAATCACCCTGGCGAATCTGGATCGTTTCAGAGTTGAGTTCCTCTTCAGATTTGATCTGAATGGTTTGGTCGCGCCCGATAAAATA
Organism: uncultured Bacteroidota bacterium; assembly: GCA_937952445.1. Lineage (GTDB taxonomy): Bacteria > Bacteroidota > Bacteroidia > Chitinophagales > Saprospiraceae > Membranihabitans. Next base: position 8,400 of record CALGAA010000010.1, read on the forward strand.
GGCAAGCTGGTTGGTTTGGGCCCGGGAAAGGGCCATTCTGTACAACATAGGGATAAAAATGTCCGCATGGTTCCCCAGCGTGTTCCACCGTGAATCCAAGGGGGCGGTAGACAGGTAGAGCAACCCATTTCCCGCAAAAATTTTATCGATGAAAGGGTCTCCATTTCGCAATCGAATCAAATTCGTCGAGGCTGATCGATTCCCCGAGGCAAGCGTGTAATAACCCTTTACAGAAGGCAGCGTGATCTGGGTTTGGCGATGCTCAAAAACGTCTTCGAAAACGAAGTCCTCGTAATTGATGCCCATGGCTTCCATGTCCACCTGCATCCATTCACCCAGGGAGACCTGCGCGGCATTTCGTAAAAAATCGTTGGTTGTTCCTATGGTGCCGGACGGACCGGGGAACAATAGCACGTTCCCGCCACCCTCCAGGAATCGGATCAGGTTGGAGGCCAGGCCGGAATTGATGGTGGGTAAATCGTCCAGGATAATGAGGTCTTGTTGGTCAAATTCCGAATACACGAGCCGGTCGACCGGAACGAATTTTTTCTCCACGGAGGCTTGTTGTTCGAATGCAGATTGGAGATAACGATTGGGACTTCCACCCTGATCGATGATGAGCATCCGAAGTTTTCGTTTTGAATTGAGCTGGAGATGGTACCTGTTGTCGAAGGTCACCGGATGATCGGTTACTTCCAGGGTCAACGACCGGGATTCTTCCCCGACGAGTTGGACTCCGATCGTATCGATGATGGATTGACCCGGATCCAGTTCGACGATGCTGACGGGTTTGACCTCTTCCTTTTCCCGCCAAACGATGCGACTTTCGGCCGGGGCGGTTCCGTAATTGGTCAGTTTAATGTACATCTGATTTTCCTGATTGGCTTCAGGAACGGGCGATTCAAACCAACACGAATCGATGCTGATGTTTCGCAGTTCCAGGGGTTGGACAGGCACGGGGAAAAGCGTCAGGGCGCTATCGACCTCAATGAGTTCCGCCATTGAGTTTTGCTGGAAATCGGACAGCCAAAACATATGTGCCCGGGCATTTTGGCGGTCAGCCGTCCGTCGTACAAATTCGTATATGAAGCTGAAATTGGCCGTTTCGGCATCCATTTCAATTTCATCGACCAATCCGAGGGCCAGATCCTGATCCACCACGCGTCGTGAAGCCGGATTGAGCTGGTTGGTAAGAATCTGGAACGATGTACCTTCGGGATAGGACCGAATGATTTCTTTGGCTTTATTGATCGCCACCTGAAATACCGGGGTTTCGCTGCTCAAGCCGGCCATGCTATAGGAATTGTCTATGTACAGGGAGACAAAATCGGCTTTTTCGTTCTCTGCCGCGGCTGTATTCCGCAAAAAGGGCTGGGCAAATGCCAGCACCAGGAAAATAATGAAAAATATCCGCGAAAGCAGGACAAGGATATTGCGCAATCGGGAACGGGTTTGCTTTTCCTCCACCACTTCTTTGAGGAACCGCACGTTGGAAAAATATTCGGTCCGGTACCTTTGGAAATAAAAAAGATGGATGATCACGGGGATCAATATAGTCGCCAGGGCAATCAGGAACAATGGAAAGGCAAATTGCATACTCTTACGGGTTTAATTTTGATTTTCGTCGTGATTTATACCACGATGCCGCCGCGAACAATACAATGGCGAAAATGATAAATCCAATCAATCCATACAACGCATTGAAGGTGTTTTTCATCACGACCAGAAAAACGATGGATACCAGCAGGATCGTCGCTACCTCATTGAACAACCGAAAACGAAATGGTTGCCATTTGATCGTATTATCGTGTAAATGACGGACAATGCGTCCGCAATACCAATGGTACACCAAAAGGCTGGCTACCAAAGCGAGTTTGGCCACCATCCATGGCTGGGAAAGCAGGTCCGGATTCATGCCCAGCATGGTGATTCCAGCCGCCAGTGTAATGACCATTGCAGGGGTGGTGATGATCTGGTACAAACGCCGGATCATTATTTCATACTGGTTTTGAAGGATGCATTTTTCACCCTCGGGGAGATCGGCCGCCTCCCGAAAATAGACAAAAAGGCGCACGAGGTAAAACAAGCCGGCGAACCAACTGACAACTCCGATAATGTGGATGGACTTGGAGATGAGGTAGATCATGGGCCATTCTTCGTTTTACTGGATGAAGGCGAACTGAATCAGGTTGGCGCCCATTTGGAGGGCTTGCAATCGCTTTTCCGGCGGATCGTTGTGGACCGATTCATCCTCCCAGCCATCCCCAATATCCGATTCGTAGCTATAGAAACATACCAGCCGACCTTCGTAAATCAACCCAAATCCCTGCGCCGGGTTTCCATCGTGTTCGTGAATTTTGGGAACTCCTTGCGGGAATCGAAATTTTTGGTGGTAGATCGGATGATCAAAGGGCAATTCAACGAATTCCAGTTCGGGAAAGACCTTTTTCATTGCTACACGGATGTATGGATCCATCCCGTAATTGTCGTCGATATGGAGAAAGCCCCCGGCTTCCAGATACAGCCTCAGATTTTCGGCTTCCTGATCGTTGAACACCACGTTGCCGTGTCCGGTCATATGGATAAACGGTAAATTGAACAATTCAGGGCTTCCCACCTCTACGGTGATATAATCGTTATCCAGGTTGGTTCCAAGGGTTTGATTGCAAAATTGGATGAGATTGGGAAGTGCGGTCGGGTTGGCGTACCAGTCCCCGCCTCCGCTGTACTTGAGCAACCCAATGGGGGTTTTTTGCGCAGAAAGCGAGAGGCTTAATAAGACAGTAAGCGCGATAGAAAAAAAGTATTTCATGTAGTTGCTGGCGTTTTCATGTGGTAACAACTTTTGATTATTTGAACCACCATTGTGGCGGCTGTATCTGTTCTCAAACGGTTTTGGCCCAGGGATACCGGTGTCCAACCGTGTCCGAGGGCGGCGTCCACTTCTGAAGGGGTAAAATCTCCTTCGGGTCCGATCAATATGTGAACGGGATTTTTCCCGCTGTATTGCTGTTCCAAAGTGGTATGTTGTGACCGTTCTACCGCCGAGGCAATGTACTTTTCATGGTGATCCGGAAAGTCCCGGCTCAGGAAATCTTCCAGGGCTTCGGGGCGATCCAAAATAGGAACGTATGGGTTGAAGGATTGTTGAACGGCGGCGTCGATGATCTTTTGGGCCCTGTCCTGCCGGAGGCCTGGTTTTAGGGTCCGTTCACAGATGAGGGGTGTGATCCGCGACACGCCTATTTCGGTGGCTTTTTCCAAAAAATATTCGAAACGACTTTCTTTTTTGATCAACGAGCAGGCGACGTGAACTTCCCAATTTTTGGATAACACCTCCTGACGCATAATGGTGGCTTGTATCTGACGGTCCTTCCCTGGCTCTATCCGGGCTGAAAAAATGGTTCCATGACCGTCTGTAGCATAGATTTCATCGCCGGCCTTTTTGCGCAGGCTTCGGATCATGTGATGAGACACTTCAGTACTAAAAACCAATCGGTCGCCATCCTGGTGGTCTATGAGGTGTAATGCCATACTGCAATTTTAATGAATATTTTTTAGTTGTCAGTGGTCAGTGGGCAAGTGGTCAGTGGTCAGTGGTCAGTTTTCAGTTTTCAGTGGTCAGTGGTCAGTAACCAGCTGTCGGCTATCGGCAGTGTGGGGAGGAGTGTGGGGTCTGTGTGGAAAAACGCTATATTATGAGGCATTGCCATCAACTTTTTGTTTGAGATATCAGCAAACAGTTATCGGCTGTCGGCAGTGGGGGGAGGAGTGTTTGGGTCAAGTATGGAGTAGAAATTTGGTTAATTTTGACCTTTTACCTCTAATTCATTTAATTATTAAGTCCCCCAATTCGAATCCTGGGTGACGAATAATCTTCATTCTTCTCGTCAAAACCGGAGGTCTACCACATCCCGGATGTACTTATGGCCTATAATTCAAGCCAATAAGGATAAAATATTAGACCAAATCAGGGATGCTTTGGGTTCATATCTGTAACTTTGCGCCTTTATTTTGTGTTGGTAGGAAAAATCCCTCCTTCCTCTGGTTGTAACGGGGAATAGGAGCAATACAATTTTATCAGATCAGAATCTAATGGGCGTAGTAATAGCACAATTTGCATTGAGTCTTTCCATCCTCATCATTTTACATGAGCTCGGGCATTTTTTGCCTGCGAAATGGTTCAAAACCAGGGTGGAGAAATTTTACCTGTTTTTTGATGCGGGTTTTTCCCTGTTCAAGAAAAAAATTGGTGAAACGGAATACGGGATCGGTTGGTTGCCATTGGGTGGCTACGTAAAAATCTCCGGGATGGTGGACGAGAGTCTGGATACCGAATCGTTGAAGTCCGAACCCCAACCCTGGGAGTTTCGGTCCAAACCCGTGTGGCAACGATTGATCATAATGCTCGGCGGGGTTACGGTGAATTTTATACTCGGGTTTTTGATTTTCGGATTGATGCTGTGGCAATACGGATCGGAATATCTACCTGCTGACGAATTGAAATACGGCATCCAGGTCGACAGTTTGGCGCAGGCGATGGGCTTGCAAAATGGAGACAAAATCCTGAAAGTCGGAGATGCACCTTTTGACCGCTACAATCCAGGCCTTCTCCGGACGGAGATTGGAATCAATAATGCCCAGACCATTACCGTTAACCGGGATGGCCGGGAACAAGTTATTGATGTTGATCCGCGTTTTACCCAAATCCTGACGGGATATGAATACAAGGATGCCTACCTGGTAGCGCCCCGGTTCCCCGTAGAGATTATGGAGGTAGTGAAAAATAGCAATGCGGAAAAAGCCGGGCTTCAGAAAGACGACAAAATCCTCGCCATCGGGGATCAAGAAACGCTATACTTTGACCAGTTTTTGAAGGAAATCCGGCAACACAAAGGGGAAGTCATTACACTGCATATCGTCCGGGATGGGCAACCAATGACCATATCAGCTGAGGTGACCGACGAAGGAACGCTTGGATTTCAGAATTATGGGTTCGATCACTTTTTCAACTTTGCCAAAGACGAATATACGTTGGCGGAAGCCCTGCCATTGGGTGTGAAGCAAGGCTGGGATTTTATTATGACCCAAATCAAGGCCTTCGGCCAAATGTTTCGGGGAAAGATCAAAGCCTCCGATAGCCTGGGTGGTTTTGGAACCATTTCCAAACTATTTCCGGATACCTGGGATTGGCAAATGTTTTGGCGCAATACAGCCATACTATCTCTGATCCTCGGATTTATGAATCTTTTACCGATCCCGGCACTGGACGGCGGACACGTCATGTTCCTGCTCATCGAGGCGGTGAACGGACGAAAACCGAGTGACCGGGTACTCGAAATCGCCACCATTATCGGGTTTATTATCGTGATCGCCCTGGTCTTGTACGCGAACGGACTGGACGTGTGGCGCTGGTGGACGGGGCAGTAATGTAAATCGCGAAGGTCATCTTGTGAACCGATGGGTGTATCAACATTCCGGCATTTATTTCTATATTAATGCTCACCATTGTGTAATCTCAATAGTATGGAGCAAAAGATACTGGAATACATCGAAAAGCGCAGCCAATGGAAAGATGGCCTCATTGAAATGCGGGATATCATTCGCGAAACAGAAATGGAGGAAGAAATCAAATGGGGTGCACCCGTGTATACGCTGGAGGGTAAGAATGTGGTCGGTTTGGTCGGTATGAAATCGTATATGGGGCTGTGGTTTTATCAGGGGGTCTTCCTCAGTGACCCACACGGCCTGCTGGAGCAATCCAGTAAAGACACCAGAGGGTTGCGTAAAATGGTGTTTACTTCAATCGAGGATTTTCAGGGTAAAAAAGTACACATCCGGTCTTATCTTGAAGAAGCCATCGAAAATCAAAAAGTGGGTAAAGAAATCCGGCCTGTGCGAAGTAAGAAACTGGTTATACCAACCGAACTTCAATCGGTGTTAGATGAAGATTCTGATTTAAATGCGGCGTTTGACCGCCTCACTCCGGGTAAGAAACGAGAGTACGCTGAGTATATCGACTCTGCGAAGCAAGAACCTACCAAAGTGCGCCGTATTCAAAAAATAATTCCACTCATTTTGGATGGAAAAGGGTTAAATGATAAGTATAAATAATTGGGGCAAACCTTACGATTCTTTACCGGGATTATCCGACTTTATAGGTAAGTGCATCAAATTTAGTGACATTTCTGACGGATGCTTTTTCATCCTATCTTCATTTAAAGCCTTAAGTAGCTTAGGCTATTCGCGGTTTAATTTTCCTTAATATGACAAAAAAGAACCTCGTCAAAAGCACCATGAACTTAATACCTGGTGCACTTGATCAAAGAATCGGGACCGAAAGAAAATGCTGTTTCGCATTGAATTACCTTTTTATCCTTTTTTATGTCGATGTACTTGAAGTTTTTCTACCCCTGGTATCTGCACATTGGGCATACCCCGAATGATGGTGGTTTGACGCCATTCAAAATCCGTAGAAGGTATTTGATCTTGTTTAAGAATTTACCTATATTTACCAGAACGTAAAATTATTTATCCGGACGATTTGGCTGGTGGTGAGATGTATCAGGTGAAATAACCCATCGAAGAAGATAACAAAGGCATAGCCGGAGTTTCGTCGAGGCTTGCGAATGAAAAGTATAGCCATTTTCCCCCACAGGTACCTGCCCCACCAACCTACTTCACTTTTGGTGGGGTAACAGTCAGAATCGTTTTGGGTATATTAAATCAGGAAGTAGATGATCAACCAGATACCATGCGATTAACCATTGCTGTCATACTGATATTTATTTCAGGACTGTTGTACTTTTTCCTGACCAGCCATGATCCCCCCGTCGATTACAGTACGCAGATCAAGCCTATAATAAACAAGCATTGCATCAGTTGCCACGGTGGCGTGAAAAAAAATGGCGGTTTTAGCCTGCTGTTTGAGGAGGAAGCCATGGCCAATACCCAATCCGGGCATCCGGCGATCATTCCGGGCGATCCGGAAAACAGCCCGTTTATCCAACGGCTCAAAGAAACGGACCCTGAACTTCGAATGCCGTATCAAAAACCGCCATTATCCAGAAAAGAAATCAAGCTATTGGAAGAGTGGGTGCGCCAGGGTGCCCAGTGGGGAGAACACTGGGCGTATATTCCACCAGAAGAGCCCCCGGTACCCGATGCGGTCGCAGAAGCCAATATTTCTGGTCAGCAGGGACATTTCTTCGAAAATGACATCGATCGATTCATTTATGCCGATATGAAAAATATGGGGTTGGAGCCCTCCGGCCGGGAAGATACCGGACGAT
>CALGAA010000011.1 GCA_937952445.1 uncultured Bacteroidota bacterium
CTGGACAAACGCCCCATTTCCAACCCACTGGTCGCTCTCCAGGGTTCGGGACCCGGAGTTCAAACCACAGCCCCCTCCGGAAGCCCGGGATCTTCTCCTGGAATACGGGTGCGGGGAATCGGATCCTATTCCTCCAGCAATAATGCGCTGATCATCGTAGATGGAGTGGAATATACCGGCGGAATGTCCAATATCAACCCAGAAGATGTGGAGTCAATTACCGTTTTGAAAGATGCTGCCACCATAGCACTTTACGGCTCCAGGGGTGCGAATGGCGTGGTTATGATTACCACGAAAAAGGGCATGGAAGGCGTCAGCAGGCTTGATTTTAAATTCCAGACCGGATTCAATAACAATGGGATCCCGGCTTACAATACAGTAGGTCCCGGAGAATATTATGAATTGATGTGGGAAGCCTATAAAAACAGCTTACACTATGGTTCCCAAAACATTCCGCTGGATGTAGCTGCTCAAATCGCATCCGGGACACTTCCGCGAAACGCAGCGGGCAATCAAATCTATAACGACAATGCCTATCAGGACATAGTACAATTTCTCGGAAATTACAACGCCTTCAATGTTCCCAATGATCAGCTGGTATCCACATCGGGAATATTGAATCCCAGTGCACGACTGAAATACCCGGACGACCTCAATTGGCTGGAACAAGCATCCAAGACAGGGAAGCGGGATGAGTATGGGCTTACCTACAGTGCCGGCTTCACCAATACAGATTTATACGCTTCTTTGAACTACCTATCTGAAGAAGGATGGGGACTCAATTCTTCGATGGACCGATTTGCGGGAAGGATCAACGTCAATAGCCAAATCACCAACTGGTTCAAAGGAGGTGCTAATTTTTTCATCAATCACACCCGCTTCAACAACGCTAACTCAGGAAGTGGCATCGTGAATCCATTTTATTTTTCCCGATCCATAGCCCCCATCTATCCGGTTTATGTCCATGATCCCACCACGGGTGAATATGTGCTGGATGAACTGGGGAACCGGGTGTATGACATTGGAAACCTTTCCGCTGAATATGGTATATCCAGACCCTTCAACAGCGGCCGACACGCCATCGCTGAAAATCTGTGGAACGTAGATCGGACAACCCGCGATTTTATCGGAGGCCGGACTTACATCGACATTTCCATCCTTCCCTGGTTGACTTTTAGCACAAATCTGAGTGCAGACCTCACCAATTCCAAAAGCGAAGACTATCAAAATACCATCGTGGGGGATGGAGCTCCTTCGGGACGATACAATCAGGGATGGTTCCGTAGATTGAGCTATACTTTCAACCAAATTCTGAGGATGGAACAGGAATTTGGCTACCACAACGTACGTTTGTTGCTGGGTCATGAGAACTTTGACAACAGCTATGAAAGCATTTCCGGAAGAAGATCGGGTGAAGGATTTAGCGATTTCCTGGTCTACTCCAATTTCGCGGACATCATTTCGCTTTCTTCCGGGTTGTCGGAAAATGCTATGGAAAGTTATTTTTCCCGGATCAATTACGATTTTGACAACCGTTATTACATCAGCGGTTCCCTGAGGTATGATGGGGACTCCCGGTTCCCCAAAGCCCATCGTTGGTCCCCTTTCTGGTCCGTCGGAGTGGCCTGGAGGATCGAAAATGAACCATTCTTCAATGCGGATTGGGTGGATTTATTGAAATTGCGTGGTTCATATGGTCGACTGGGAAACAATACCGTACTAACGTCAGGTGGTAGTATTGAAAACTATCCCTTCCAACCCGGGTATAGCATCAACAACAACAACGCAGCAGCCCCCGGGGTAGCACTGGAATCTCTGGGTAGTCCCGACCTGCGATGGGAAGGACAGAAACCCCTAGACATTGGAATCGATTTTGCCTTGTTCAACAATCGGCTTTCAGGATCGATCGATTATTTCAACCGTCTGAGCGATGGGCTGTTGTTCAATGTCCAACAACCCTACCACAATGGGGGAACAACTGGCGGCTCCTTCTCCATCCAAAAAAACGTAGGGGATATGCGAAATACAGGGCTGGAACTTTCGCTGACCGGAAACCTAATTCGAAATCAGGATTTCAACTGGAATTTAACCGTCAACATCTCCACCATTTCCAATGAAATCCTCAAAATGCCTGTAGAAACCCCGGAGATCGTTTCTTCCCCGTATAAAAGAGCAGAGGGACGATCCATTTATGATTATTTTACCCGCATATTCTACGGAGTGGATCCCGATAACGGCCGGGTGATGTACCTCGGTGTAGAAGAATTTGATCCCGACAATCTGGAAGAAATCAAATTTATCAACAATCCCAATGGCGGAGTAGATACCGTTACCTACAATCAAAATCTGGCCCGGCAGGATTGGGTCGGTAAATCAGCCCTGGCCAAAGCGTATGGAAGTATCATCAATAGTTTTTCATACCGTAATTTTGATTTTGGTTTTGTTGTCCTTTATAGCCTGGGCGGATGGGGATATGATGGCCAATATGCTGGATTTATGAGTGCCGGTCCGGATAATGGGGCTAACCTGCACAGAGATCTGCTCAACGGATGGCGGCAACCCGGCGATGTCACCGATATACCCAAAATGGATCTTAATGAGCGAGCAGCATTCGGGGCCACCTCAACCCGATTCCTGACCAAAAAAGATTATCTGGCAATCAGCAGTGTCAATTTGAGTTATCAACTCCCGCAGACCCTGCTTTCACGATTCAACATCCAGCGAATCAGGGTTTTTGTCAGTGGTGAAAATCTCTATTTGTTTACCCACCGTAAAGGAATGAATCCGATCAGTAATTTTGCAGGAATTTCAGCGACGAGTAGTTATAGCCCTGCACGAACATTCAATTTCGGAATTAATCTAAGTTTTTAATCGAATAGTCATGAAAAATTCTCAATATACAATAGCCTCTGTATTCAATGCCCTGGTGTTCTTCTTGTTGATCATCTCTTTCTCCGCTTGTGAAGAGGATGCTTTGGAGAAAATACCCAACGACAGGGTCTCTACTGAAATCGTATTTTCTTCCACCGAAAATGCCTATGCGGCAATCAACGGCATGCATCGATATCTGTATCGCCAATGGTATAGTCGCCAGGCTGAAGGGGGTCAAAGCGGAAATATGATATATATGGATGTCCTGGGTGAAGACTTTGTTATGACCGCCAGGGCAAATGGCTGGTTTATCAGCGAATACCAGTGGTTGGCACATCGCAGCGCCACAAGTTCTATTAATCGCTTCAACTATGGGTTCTACTATGCCCTGATTTCCAATGCCAACCAAATCCTGGCACATATCGACAATGCTCAAGGTCCTGAAACGGAAAAAAACTTCTTAAAAGGGCAGGCTTTGACCTATCGGGCCTGGGCTTACTTCCAGATGGTCCGTCTCTTTGGGAAAAGGTACGAGAAAGGAGGAGACAATTCGGGGCTGGGCGTTTCTCTAATCACAGAACCGGCTGAGGGTGCTGTACCGCGCAGTACCGTGGATGAGGTATATGCCCAGATCAATGCCGATCTGGATGCTGCCATTTCATTTTTTGGCAATTCCGTTTCCCGGCCCGATATTTCCCATTTGAATATCGATGTGGCCAAAGGCATTAAAGCCCGGGTGGCGCTGACACAGCAAAATTACGACATTGCAGCCCAATTTGCTCGTGAAGCACGACAAGATTACCCCTTAATGAGCCAGGAGGAATACCTGGATGGTTTTTCTGATTACACCAACCGTGAATGGATTTGGGGCATTCATCATCGAGATGATCAACCCACTTATTTCTATTCGTTTTTCGCTTATCTTGGAAACTTCAGCTCAACCAATACACGTGGAAACCCTAAAGCCATCAATTCTCTTTTGTATGATGAAATATCAGATACCGATATCAGAAAGCAGCTCTGGGATCCGACAGGTGAACAGGAAGATTTCCCGATCGTAGCAAATGGATCCCGGTACCCTTATATGACCCGGAAATTTCTCCTCGATAATCCTGGAAACAGTAATGGCGACCTGGCATTTATGCGGGCAGCGGAAATGTACCTTATCGAGGCGGAAGCCCTGGCTCGATTGGGGCGTGATGCGGAGGCCGCAGCCGTGCTTTATGACCTGGCTGTTGCCCGAGATGAAGACTACGAGCTCTCAACCAATACCGGAGAAGACCTCATCGAAGAAGTTCTTATCCAAAGAAGAGTAGAGCTTTGGGGAGAAGGTTTCCGGTTTTATGATCTCAAAAGACTTGATCTTCCCCTGGACAGAACCGGAGCCAATC
>CALGAA010000012.1 GCA_937952445.1 uncultured Bacteroidota bacterium
CATTTCACGTCAGCTATGGTGGGGCCATCGCATCCCTGCGTGGTATTTCAAAGAGAAAATTTTCGTCGCATCTACCGCGGAAGAAGCACTGGAGCAGGCCCGGCAGACATTTCCGGAGGACGACCTTAAATTGGAAGATTTGACCCAGGATGAAGACGTCCTGGACACTTGGTTTTCGTCATGGTTGTGGCCGTTTTCGGTTTTTGATGGCATGAACGGTGGGGAAGAGATAGATTACTACTATCCGACTTCGACTCTGGTGACCGGATGGGACATCATATTTCTTTGGGTAGCGCGAATGATCATGGCCGGTTATGAGTGGAAGGGAGAAATGCCCTTCCGGCAGGTGTATTTCACCGGTATGGTTCGTGACAAACAACGGCGTAAAATGAGTAAATCCCTGGGGAATTCACCCGATGCCCTGGAATTGATTGAAAAATTTGGTGCGGATGGGGTGCGATTTGGCCTGTTGTCCTCGTCGCCTGCAGGAGGAGATCTACTGTTTGATGACAAGCTCTGTGAACAAGGGCGCAACTTCTGCAACAAAATGTGGAACGGGTTAAGGCTGATCAAAGGCTGGTCGGTCGTCGCTGAAGATCAAAATGAAGTAGAGCTGAAAATTCGGCGAACCGTGTTGACCTGGTTTGAGGATGAACTCAGCAAAACCGCGGATTTAGTTCAAAAAGATTTTGAAAAATATCGATTATCGGAAGCCGTTATGCGGCTGTACAACTTTATTTGGAACGATTTCTTTTCCTGGTTACTCGAAGTTGTCAAACCGCCGTACGGTGACCCAATGGATCAGGAATCTTACGACCGAATCCTCTCGATTTACGAAAATCTGATGAAATTGCTCCATCCGTTTATGCCTTTCGTGACAGAGGAAATCTACCAACAACTCAAGCCCCGACAAAAAGGTGACTTTGTAGGACTCACCCAATGGCCCGGACAAAAATCCTCCGGACATTCCCTGGATCCGGCCATGAAAATCGTACACAATCTGGTCACTGAGGTGCGGGATTTACGCAACAAACACCAAATAAAACAAAAAGAAGGGCTTGATTTTTATCTGGCGGACAACCCCGATGCCCGGGAATTACTCGACCAACGAGGGATTCGGGAAATCTTAATTAAAATGGCGGCTCTGGATAGCATCGAAATGACGGGGGATGCTCCGGATGCGATGCATGCCAGCATCGTACAGGGGCGGATCAAGGCGTACGTAATATTGCCGGGTGTCGATGTGGAAGAAGAACGGAAAAAACTCGAAGCTGATTTAGAATATGCCATCGGATTCGTCCGACAAATCGAATCAAAGTTATCCAACGAGCGATTCGTCCAAAATGCCCCGGAAGCCATAGTGGAAAAGGAACGGAAAAAACTGGAGGATGGGAAACAGCGGGTCGCTATGTTAAAAGATAGTCTGAAGCGGCTTTAGCCTGGATCATCCATGGTAATTGCCTTATGTAGGGTCTACTCATAAATTCTGAAATTGATTCCCGGAAATAACGGTTTACGGTGCGTCCTGAAAGGACGATGGAAAAAAAACATCAAAACGCTGCAGTCAGCTTCATATGGTAAAGACTGCAAAGTTCATCCATTTTAAGCTAATGTTGGGTGGTATGATGCACCAGATCCAAAGTTCGTGAAGTTCGTCAGGGAGATATCCTTTTGACTAACAACCCGTTTCTGTGTTTTCAATCGCAAGCTATCTAACAATTCCCGTAAAATTCCACCTTTGATTCCAGCTTCCGTTATGGATTAACCGTATTGGCGCGCACGACCAGTTTGATCTTATCGTTGGCATTGAGTCGCTGGTTCAATTCCATACTATTGAGAATAGCCAATTCATTGAAGCGGCTGCTCGGCATATTAAACCGGGAAAGAGCTTGCTGAAGTGTCATCGCAGATGGAACCGTGGCGACCTTAATTTGCTCTGGTTTAACATTGATCCGGGCCGGGTCGGTAAGCGTCTTGAAATTATCCATGGTAAACAGGAAGTAATTCGCGAACTGCCCAAACTCATTCCTGGGAGCCACACCCAACATTTGATAGATTACATTATTGGATCGATCAAGATAAAAATAAGTAAGCAAACGAACGCTCTGGTTTGGGTCTTGTTCGTTGATTTGATCGGCAACCAATTGCAGTGAATTGTAACCACTGACCGATTTACTATTGGATTCCACCACATTCAGGTTAAAATTCTGAACGAAGGATTGCGCCACCTCCTCGAGGGAATTCCCCTGCGCCAGGCTCAGCACCATCAAGGCATTTTGATTGTCCGGTGCCATTTGGACCTGCGATGTGGTATTAACCAGCCTCCATCCGTTGGGATAGGGAAACTGAAACCGGAGTTGGGGGTGGTAAAACACCCCGTTGTCGGTGTACCCTTCCCTGGGATCTTCACCATAAATGATCCCATCGATCAATTCGAGATATGAGTTGCGGTTGACTTTATATTCGGGCAATTGGAGTTTGTTTTGCCATTCCGCGGCCAATTCGTGAACCCGCGTAAAACGATCGGCGGGATTGGGGTGGGTGGAAGGGAAAGTCGGTAGGGCATTGGCACCGCTTTCTTCACCCAGCCGGCCGATTGTTCGGAAAAAATTGGCCATATGGTTGGCGTCATACCCGATCTTGGTGGAATATTCCACGCCGAGTTCGTCGGACTGGCTTTCATGTGCCCTGCTGTTGCTCAACAACATCAACTGCACCCCCTGGGATAATTCATTGGCAAATTGCCGCACCGTGGGGGAAAGGACGAGTCCCACCATCAGACCGACCTGAGATAAAATCTGGTTGGTATATTGCTCGGCACTGTGCCTGGCTGTTACGTGACCGATTTCATGGCCCAACACCCCTGCAAATTCTGCTTCATTGGAGAAATGGGCCAGGATTCCACGGGTAAAATATACGTATCCTCCCGGCAAAGCAAATGCGTTGACCACCGGTGAATTCAAAATTTTAAATTCGAACGGGAGATCAGGCCGATGCGATACTTTGACCATTTTATTCCCTTCCCGGGTGATAAAGTCCTGGATCTCCTTATCTTCATACAAACCAAACTCTGCAATCACCGCGGGATCGGATTGGGCACCCATCGCTTTTTCCTGATCGATGCTCATAAAACTGAGCTGTTTTTTCCCTGTAACCGGATTGCGGGTACACGAGAAACATATTGTCAATAGGAGAAAGGTGATCAGCGGTAAAAATCGATTAATTCCAGACAGGTTCATACGCTATGATTATCGGGTATATAATGGTTATCGATTAAATATAATAATTTACAACGAAAAACTTTCCCCACAAGCACACGATCTACTGGCATTGGGGTTGTCAAAATAAAATCCCTTGCCCGTCAGGCCGCCAGAAAACTCCAATTTGGTGTTCACCAAATACAGAAAACTACGCAGATCGGTCACGATTTTCACTCCGTTGTCTTCGAAAACCTGATCGTCAGGTTTCGATTCGGTATCGAATTCCATTTGATACGTTAACCCCGAACAACCACCACTGGTCACGCTTACCCGTACAAAATGATCGTCGCCGATATCCCCATTTTGCCTAATTTCTTCAATTCTCGTTTTGGCACTATCCCCAACAAATAACATCTTACTGAACTTTAATTTATTCAAACAAAACTACTGAATTAACCGGACTTCGAATCCCTGACATCCAAAACCACAAACAGTTTAATTCAAAATTCTGTTCAATTTGATGTAAAATTGTTCAAAAATCGCTTCCTGAAAATCCATTTCCAATGGGTTTATCCGAGATCAACTCCTGCCTTATACATTTGCCATACCGGATTTTCCTGGCGCAGCATTTCGATTTTCTCCATAAAAACGCTTATGGTTCGGTCTATGTCTTCCATTTTGGTCGAACGCCCCAGGCTAAAACGGATGGAAGATTTGGCGTCAGCTTCCGTTAATCCCATGGCCAAAAGTACGTGGGAAGGGTCCGGATCGGCAGAAGTACAGGCTGAGCCGGAAGATACGGCCACGACATCATTGACCTGGACCATGAGTTGTTCTCCGTCCACAAATTTAAAACAGAGATTTGTAACGTGCGGGAGCCGGTGACCTGGATCTCCATTGACCGATGCCGCTTCCACGTTTTGTAAAAAATGCTGTTCGAGATGGTCTCTCATCGCACTCAATCGTTCCGCATCAGCATTCATCTCCTGCCTGGCCAGTTCAGCAGCCTTTCCCATTCCTACGATGCCCGGAACATTGAGGGTTCCACTACGCAGACCCGTCTGATGCCCTCCTCCATGAATTTCAGCTTTAATTTTGGTTCTTGGTTTTTGTGAACTGATGTACAACCCTCCTGTACCTTTGGGACCGTAAAATTTGTGACCGCTAAATGCCATCAGGTCAATATAATGGTCCCGGGGATGAACCGGAATTTTTCCTACCGCCTGTGTTGCATCGCATACAAAAAATACTTTTTTGTCCCGGCAGATTTGACCAATTTCATGAACCGGATGGATGACACCTGATTCGTTGTTGGCCCACATCAAAACGACAGCCATGGTCTTATCATTAATGGCCTCTGTCAGTTGACCCAAATCAATATGACCAAGTTCATCCACCGGAAGACGGGTGACGGACCAATTTAGCCTTTCGAGATGATCCAGGGTGTCCAGCACCGCTGGATGTTCGGTCACACACGTCACCAGGTGATTGTATTTGCCTTGCCAGGTGGCAGCAAGGCCTTTTAAAGCCAAATTGATCGATTCGGTAGCTCCACTGGTATAGATCAGGCTTTCAGGTTCCACATCCAGCAACCCCGCCAGACGAGCGGTCGCATTCTCCACTGCAGCAGTGGCCTCCCAGCCAAAGGGATGGCTTCGGCTGTTTGCATTTCCGGGAGCCTGGGTAAAATAGGGCAGCATTTCCTCCAATACCCTTTGATCGACAGGGGTAGTAGCGTTGTGATCTAAATAAATTCGATTATCAGTCACGGTTTATTATATTGTGCATTCATAGGAATATGATCTCTAAGATAACAAACAATGGAGCAATCCGGTTATAAAACGCGGCTGACAATCTGAGATAAATGAAAGATCAAGATGAATTAATACAGTGGAAATCGCTTTTTCAACGTGAACAACAAGGGAAGACGCCTGATGATATGGCGTATTCCCCCATAGCTTCCATCAACATGCCACCGTATATTCCGGGTTCCAGGGAAAATGAGACCGCTTTTGGCACACGGGTGTCAACGGTTGAACATTGTTTCTGGGTGGATAATTCAGCCGTCGAATGGTTTACAGGCATGGCAGACCAGCTGGCCGGGTACGATAAAATAACGTTTCAGGGAAACCTAAATACTGATAATGCAAACCGGCTGCGCAATGCCCTCCAATCTCGTGTCGACCCGAAGAATTTCACCCTAAAAATTAAGGAGCCCCTACCCGATATCCTGGATCTGGGAAATCCAGGTGTATTGTCTGACATCCGTTCATTATTCAGGCAGGGCATACCACCTCCCGGAGGAGTGGTGTTTCAGCCTGGCCATGATTTTATCCGAAATATAGGACTCATCCGGGGTATTCAAAAGCATTTATATCCATCGGAAGGAGAGAATTCTTCAGTTCTTCATTCTGGTATTTACATCCCATTTCACGAGCAGGAAAACAAAAGCCGGGAAGGCAATCTTATACCCTTGACCAATCAGATTCTTTCTATGATGATCAGTGGATTACACCGGTTCATCTGGGACGTTAGGTCAGCAAATGCCTGGCAAAAGGCCAATTTGATCTACTTTCTGAACATTCCCGAAATTTTGGCTCGCGAAGGGAATGTTTTCCAGGAGAAGGATCCTATTCGTGGCAGTGGATTTTTCGAGGAACTGAGCGATCAGATTGCCCGTACACTTCAAGCATAAAAAACAAAGGCAGCAATGGGGATCTTACTATCCCATTACTGCCATATTTCTTTAGAATCTGGAGTAAATAGCACGGTTGGCCATTATGTTATACAATTACAGTTCTGGTATTTAGGGGTAAATTGGCACTTCAACTACCCCCTGTTTCATACCATTTACTTAACTGCAATCAAGCGTGGGGCTTTTTTCTTAGCCTCTTCTTTCTTAGGAAGGTTGACATACAGTACACCATCTTTATAGGTGGCGCTTACTTTGTCACCATCCACAGATTTGGGCAAGGTAAAGCTTCGTCGGAAAGCGTTATACCCAAATTCCCGATGGGTATAATCATCTTCGACTTTTTCTTCTTTTTCCTCACGCTCATAACCTATGGTCAATACCTGATCTTCCACGTTGACTTGAAAATCCGACTTATCCATTCCAGGGGCAGCGACTTCAATCACGTAGTCATCTTCTCTTTCCCTGATGTTGGTGGCCGGGACTCTCATGCGTACTGGAAAATCATCCCAGAATGAAGTTAATTCCGGACCAAAGAAATTTTCTACAAGGCTAGAAAGTCTTGGTCGTGTAGTTCCGTTTGAAATTCTTGCTAATGATCTCATAATTTATATTTTTTAGGTTAAACAATCAAGTTCGTTTTCACTAATATATTATGCAAATCGCGTTCCATTTGAAATATTTGACATTTTGTCGGACATATTAGAGTCATTATGACATTTTTGCCGCATGGTGGATATTTTTTCCGTCATTTTGTCACGATCGTGGGAATCCCTTTCTGGAAAAGGAATAAAACCCTTCCTTCCTTAAAATTTCTTTACCTGATTTTTCTAAGAAGAAATCAATTCAGAATGAAAATTTTATACTTCATTAACCATGTCGGTGAAATTGTGAATGGTTTTTGTATCTTTTGCGGCTTTAAAAAACTCAGCCGTGTCATTATTCATCGTTATCATAGGAATTCTTTCCCTGATTGTATTGATCGGGTATTTCAAACTCGACACTTTTATTTCATTTATCCTGGTGTCGCTGGCAATTGGTCTGGCCCAGGGAATGGGGCCGATGGAAATTTCCAATTCCATCCAAAACGGAATCGGCGGAGTGCTGGGTTTTCTGGTGATCATACTTGGCTTTGGAGCCATGTTGGGAAAGATGGTTGCGGACAGTGGCGCAGCACAACGCATTTCGAGCAGTCTAATTCAAACATTCGGGCGAAAATATGTACAATGGGCCTTGGTTCTTACGGGATTTATCATCGGCATTCCCATGTTCTATTCGGTGGGATTTGTGATCATGGTTCCGTTGGTCTTCACCGTAGCTGCCACTACGAGATTGCCCATGCTGTACGTCGGTCTTCCGATGCTGTCTGCTCTCTCGGTCACCCATGGTTATTTACCCCCGCATCCCGCTCCCACGGCGCTGGTGGTGGATTACGGTGCAGATCTGGGATTGACCATGATCTACGGAATTATTGTGGCCATTCCGGCCATCATCCTGGGGGGACCTGTGTTTTCGTCGACTTTAAAAAAATACCGTCCCAAACCTTTAGCCGGATTTTACAACGACAAGGTGTTTACTGAAGAAGAAATGCCTTCGCTTTCGGTGAGTATCCTGACGGCGTTATCACCCGTCATTTTGTTGGGATTTACCGCTATATTGAAATTTTTTGTAGACGAAAACACCATCGCCGGTACCATAATTTATACCCTGAGCGATCCCGTGATCGCGATGCTCATTGCCATCCTGATTGCGATATTCACACTGGGTATATTCAGGGGAACGTCCATGAGGGACATCGGCTTCCAAATCAATGAATCGATCCGGAGCATCGCGATGATTTTATTGATCATTGCAGGCGCAGGAGCATTAAAACAAATACTGGTCGATAGCGGAGTCAGTGACCATATAGGATCTTTACTCCAAAACGTCGAAATGTCCCCTCTGATTCTCGCCTGGGGAATTGCTGCCATCATTCGGGTCTGCGTAGGATCAGCGACAGTAGCTGGGCTTACCGCTGCCGGAATCGTTTTACCTCTCATCCAGGAAGGTGGAGCCAATCCGGAATTGATGGTTTTGGCCACGGGGGCAGGCAGTCTGATGTTTTCGCACGTCAACGATGGTGGATTTTGGATGTTCAAAGAGTATTTCAACCTTTCGGTCAAAGACACGATAAAAACCTGGTCAGTCATGGAAACAATCGTTTCGGTCACAGGTCTGATCGGAGTGTTGATCTTGAATATATTTGTCTAACCGCCATTTCACCGTCCGTCAGACAGGTCCCTCATTTAGTGACCGCCGTCGGTTGCCTTTGTTTGGCCGTTGGTTAGGCTGTACCATCGATCCCCATCTATGAGATGTGTGTGTGCTAAAGAATCCCGCAAAAACATTAATGGTATATCAAACTAAAAACCATCGGGGCCGTAAATACCGTAATCACCCCGTTGATGCACATCGCGAGGCCACTAAAAAGACCGGTAGTCTCCCCCATTTGGATGGCTCGGGCTGTACCAATTCCGTGACTGACCATTCCTATGGAAACGCCCGAGGCAGCATGATCCCTGATCCTCATCCACCGCACCCACACCGGACCCATGATGTTGCCCAGCAAACCGATCATAATCACGACTACGGAGGTAATCGACGGATCCCCTCCCAATGGAACGGTCACCTCGATCGCAATCGGCGTAGTTATTCCCATCGGCAACAGCGAAGCAGCCAGGGTAGCAGGCAATCGAAGCAATACCGACAACACCGCGACCATGGACACACTCATAAAACTCCCCGCGATCACTGTGAACAACAAAGGCTTCAATAAGGATTGGATCGCCCGGAGATGCTTAAACAAAAGAACCCCCAAAGCAACGACGGCCGGACCAAGAAAAAACGTCAGGACTTCATTTTCTTCCATATAACGATCATAAGACATTCCACTGATCTGGATGAACAACGCGCATCCGACTACCGCAAAAAAGACCGGTACAAAGATGAGGAGGGGCTTTTTTCCATACAGCCAACGCCCTGCTAAAAACAATATCAAAGTTAGCAAACTACCCATGCTTACGATTATCCCGGGATTTTAGTGCACCAAACATCCAGCTCGAAAATGCAAAAACGCTCAATACGGTTACGACAATGATGATCAAAATCTGCCAACCCCATTGTGCGACCAACGGACCACTTTTGACGATGCCGACACCATAAGGGACATAAAACAACCCCAGAAACGCTAACAACCAAATCGCACCACGGTCCACCCAGTCTAGGGGCAAGATTCGAAATTGTAGAAGTGCAAAGATCAGCACCAGCCCCAAAACCGAACCGGGGACTGGAAAGGGTATGAATCTGGCGAGCCATTCACCTCCAAAATATACGGCAATCAAAATGAGAATTCCCTGAATACCCTGCCATATACTGAATATCGTTTTTCGGTTTTCCGAAGTAATCATACCTGATTTTTTTGCTGAAGATACACAACCTGTTTATTCAGCCAGAAATAAAATTGAAAATTCCCTGGCGGGGTAAAATACTTAAAAAGGCTTCCTTTCCCTTATTCGACGAGCCCAATCAGGATAGAATCAGAATCCCTTCTCCTTTCGACATACTCAATTTCAAAGGAATCTCGATCCTTCAAAAAAATAGATTAATCA
>CALGAA010000013.1 GCA_937952445.1 uncultured Bacteroidota bacterium
CAGGACTCGAACCTGCAACCTGCGGTTTTGGAGACCGCTGCTCTACCAATTGAGCCACTCTCCTCTATGTCCAAAACACATATGATTGGGCTTTATTCCAAAACCCAATCATATGTTTATTTGAACATTTTATTCATGGATTCCTTAGTCCAGGATTTCCGTCACCTGACCGGCTCCGATCGTACGTCCGCCTTCCCGGATTGCGAATCGCAAACCTTTTTCCATAGCGATCGTGTTGATCAGTTTAACCTCCAGACCTACGTTGTCACCCGGCATAACCATTTCTACGCCATCAGGCAACGTAATGTCACCGGTTACGTCAGTTGTTCGGAAATAAAACTGTGGTCGGTATCCGTTGAAGAAAGGCTTGTGTCGTCCTCCTTCTTCTTTACTCAGTACGTACACCTCACATTTGAAATGTTTGTGTGGTTTTACCGAACCAGGCTTACAAATAACCTGTCCACGCTGGATATCTTCTTTGTTAATACCCCGGAGCAACAAACCGGCGTTATCACCAGCTTCTCCCCGATCCAAAATTTTACGGAACATCTCTACTCCGGTAATGGTAGAAGTTTTAGGCTTCTCACCTTCACCCATCATTCCGATAATTTCTACAGGATCACCTACGTTGATCACACCTCGCTCGATTCGACCTGTAGCAACAGTTCCCCGACCTGTAATAGAGAATACGTCCTCAATAGGCATCAGGAATGGCTGGTCAACCAAACGCTCAGGCTCAGGAATATCAGCATCAACGGCTTCCATCAATTTCTTGATTTGAGCAATTGCGTCAGCATCACCCTCCAGTGCTTTCAATGCAGATCCCTGGATTACGCTGGCGTTGTCACCATCAAATTCGTACTGATCCAACAACTCCCGTACTTCCATTTCAACCAATTCGAGCATTTCAGGGTCGTCAACCAGGTCCACTTTATTCATAAATACTACGATTTGCGGAACACCAACCTGACGAGCCAACAAAATGTGCTCGCGGGTCTGTGGCATAGGACCGTCGGTAGCAGCCACTACAAGGATAGCTCCATCCATCTGTGCAGCACCTGTAACCATGTTTTTCACATAGTCCGCGTGACCAGGACAATCCACGTGGGCATAGTGACGGTTCGCTGTTTCGTATTCTACATGCGAAGTATTAATGGTAATACCCCGTTCTTTTTCCTCGGGGGCAGCGTCGATGGAATCGTAATCCATTTTCGACGCCAATCCATCAGAAGACAATGCATATGTGATCGCTGCTGTGAGCGTTGTTTTACCATGATCCACGTGACCAATGGTACCAATGTTTAAGTGCGGCTTACTCCGTTCAAAAGTTTCCTTTGCCATTACATGTGATTTTTATTTATCAACAATTAATTGATGTTACCATCCTCGCTAACATGGAGCCAATGAAGGGAATTGAACCCCCGACCCCTTCCTTACCATGGAAGTGCTCTACCCCTGAGCTACATTGGCATAAAATATATATTGAGCGGGAGACGAGATTCGAACCCGCGACCCTCAGCTTGGAAGGCTGATGCTCTACCAACTGAGCTACTCCCGCTTATGTATATCTTAATCGTAAATTGTAAACTACCCAATGTACATCTGTGGGGGCGATAGGATTCGAACCTATTCAGACGTAGTCACCAGATTTACAGTCTGGCCCGGCTCTCCCACTCCGGCGCGCCCCCATTGTAGTCCATCTTAACTATATATGCACCGACGTCCTAACCCGTTACCCTGACTCAACCCATGAACACCCCATTTTGTTCCAGGGTGTGCTCACCGGCCGATTTAAAAGTGAACCGATCAAAACGTCTACATATCTAATTTATGCCTTTTACACTCTGGTCTGATAATTACAGGGAAAGAAAAAGAAAGCAAGACCTTCGTGTATTGATATTCATCCAAATGAATCCCACTGCTTCGAATGACTCCGAATGATTGTGCAATTCATTGAGCCAGCAGAGGGATTCGAACCCCCGACCCGCTGATTACAAATCAGCTGCTCTGGCCAACTGAGCTATGCTGGCTAATATAAAACGGACTGATAAACAAGGAAACCTCGTCCCTACATCCATTTTGTAGCCATTGACTCAATCATAACACATCTGATCTTCCTATTTCTTCTTCCTGTTCTCAGGTTCGTAAACCACCCGGAACCATGAAGAGAGTAAGGTGTTAGCGATAGATATATTAAAAAATAATTTCAAATTCCATTGCTTTCTCTTAAAGCGATGGCAAAGATAGGATAATAGTTTTTATTATCAAAACAGAATTCAGTATTTTTTTTAGCCCAAAAACGAGCTTATCGGCGGGGCTTGCCCGGGGTACCAACCATCCCATTGGGGTGTGCCTGAGGTGCATAAATCGGTGCATCAATCCTGATTCCGTATGGTCTGCGTTTTATGTATACCACAACGCATGAATCCTGGTATCCCACAGGAGGATCTCAATTAAAAATCTGAGTTGATCCCCATACGACATTTGAAGTCCCCAATACAGATAGTGCGTCCACACGATTCGGTCGAAAAAGAAGAGGCAGCCTTATGCGACTGCCTCAAGTATGCTGTTGTTACGCACTATTCGAATCACAAGCTGCGGGTTCTATGATAGCTAGGTAACCGAAACTTCTCATCACCGCCTGAACCTGATCGTCCGCATGTTTCAGCTAAAATTCCTCCACCCTCACCCTATTAATTCTACACGAACGCCTCTATCCTCCATTTCACACGTCACTCTCACGGCTTCACCTCTCCTTGTCTTCGTTCTGCCAACTAAGTGCCGGGCACTAATTCGCCGAATTTTAAGTTCCTATCGTGGTATTTCAAAATATTTTTGTCAGATAGAAGAAGCATAACCGCGCATAGTGGAGTCTACGTAGGGCTTATGGTGATGATGAACTGGCAAAAAAGATGAAGAAATACCCATAGGAATTTATGATTTGGTGAACTAATACGACCGCTGCATTTCCTTGTGCTTGATAATTTGACGCTTCAACTTATCAAGAGCCGCATCTGTCGCAGATTCGAAAGTACGATCGACTTCTTTGATGAAAATGGTGTCACCAGGAACTTGAATTCTGGCTTCAAATATTTTATCCCGTACCTGTCCCGAATTCTCCAACTTCAAAAATACACTTACATCCAGGATTTGATCATAAATCTGTTCAAGCTTGGCTAATTTTTTCTCGATAAATTCGATCAACCGGGCGTCGGCTGTGAAATGTACGGATTCAACTCTTACTTTCATGTGTTTTGGATTTAATGAATTAATGAATGTCGCTATCGAGATCAGGCAGCGCATCGCGATACGACTGCTTTAGCTTCTCGATGCTATTGTGTGTATATATCTGAGTCGCAGCTAACGAACTGTGACCTAATAATTCTCTTATCACCTGAATATCAGCCCCTCCATCCAGCAAATGGGTGGCGATCGAATGGCGCAAGACATGGGGGGTAATTCGTTCAGAATTGGCCCATGCGCTTAAAATAATGCGGACCCGATTGTAAATCCATTTCGGATATACCTTTTTTCCATTATCGTTGAGCATGACATATTCGGATCTGACTCCAAATTCCTCTGAAGTTAAATTTCGATAGTGCTTTAATTGCTTGACCAACTGGGGACGAATAGGGACCTGTCGCTGTTTCCGGCGTTTTCCCGTCACCAGGATCATTCCGGCATTCAAGTGGACATCCGTCCAATTGAGCTCAAGTAATTCCGCCCGACGCATACCCGTCTCGTAAAGAAGCGCAATCAACATCCGGTCCCGGACATCCTTCCACGTATCATCTGCTGCGAAATGAAAATAATTTTTTATGGTATTTTCGGGAATCACCTCAGGAAGAGGCCTGGAGGCTCTCATGCTCTGAACAGCAAGGACAGGATTGGTGCTCACTTTCCCCTCCCGGATCAGAAATTGATAAAAGGATCGAAGACAGGAAATTTTCCGGTTGATCGTATTTCGATCCAACACGTTCTCAGCCAGATGATAGATCCAGCTCCGAACATGAACCATCTCTACATCTCTCCAATTTTCGAGCTGGTATTGATCCGACAGATATACTAAAAACTGTTTCAAATCACCTTGATAGGCCACCAAAGTATGGGGCGAATACCGTTTCTCGTACCGGAGATAACTGACAAAATCTTCTACCGTCCGAAGTCCAATCATCTACTGCGTTTATCACCTAAAGTATACAACTTGTACTACTAAATATAGTTTATTATTCTGAGAAATTAAAATCTTTTTTTAATCCACCTGCCTATTTCACCAAAAAACAAAAGCCATCTCAGAAATATTTCCAAGATGGCTTTTCTTCGGGCTATGTAGCCCATAACCTTTAAATATCTCAAACAAGCACCCGGGTCATCCGCTAACGGACATCTCCCGGATCAGTGTGCTAATTTTTGGTAAACTGGAAATCAAATGACCCAAAAGATCCTTGATCTACTGTAATCGTAAACAACATATCCATGCTTCCATCACAAGTGTTCAACATACCTGATCCGGCGTATCCCAAACCTGTATATGGATTACCCCAGGGAGCGGTAGAAGATGCTAATACTGAATGTACAGCGGTAACCGAGAAATCCAGTGGATCGACGATCAGTTTCAACGGTCCCTGATCTTCTTCAAGTCCATCAATGGTTGCCAAACCTGTCACATACAGCGTGTATTCATCGTTGGGATCGGCTTCGATGGTAATGCCACCATCAACTCCCCATCCACCACTGACAGCGCGGTAACTTCCGGTTACGTTGCTGACTTCGTATCCACAAACCACCGCAACATTGAAAGCTGCACTGGAAAAGTACGATTGACCTCCCTGAGTGGTTTTTACTTCAAAATTGAACACATCAGCAGCTTCAATATCAGAGAGTTGCAAGCCCAATTTGGCTGCTACTTCCGTCAGGGGAATGGTTAATGTAGCCGGGAAGCTCGTCACTGAAGCTACTTCCGCCCGCTTTTTATCCCCTTTATATGAAACCAGAATGGCCGCCTGATCCACAGTTGGATCATCGAGTACCACATCAAATTTCACGAAGGTATTCTCCAGGTCATTAACATCATAGGTGGCCGGGTTGAGGTTTTGAATTCCGGGCACTGATGTGACACCCCTTTGGCCGGCTGGATCGATTACTTCCGTTTCACATGAAGACAACATGAATCCGAAGACCACGACCCAGCAAAATATATTTATAATTTTCATTTCTACTTAGTTTATAAAATTGACAATTTTATTATTACCGGGTTCCGCCAGCCCACCAAACATCCTCTGTATATACATACCTTCCATCGCCATAGGCTTCCCGAACATTCACATTCGTCGTTACATCGCTACTTCCGTACGTAAATCGCTTTGGAAACAGGTTTTCATCGTTCCGTGCATTTTCCAGTTCGATCACGTTATCCCCCATAGCAACCAATCTTCGGTAATCGTTGTAAGCCTGAACCGCTTCCTCCTCAAAGAAGGCTATGTATTTTTGATTCATGACTTCTGCAAGTGGATTGGAATCAAATTTTGACTGAACCGTTTCCTCAAAATAGGTGGCCGCATCCTCAGCTGTCAGTCCTACTTTTTCAAACGCAGCAGTGATGCCATTCTCCAATGCTTCTGCAGCTTCTTCCAGTTGTCCAAGTCGTGTGTAGGCTTCTGCTTTCAAAAATTCCACTTCGTGGTAGCTCATCAGGTAAGTAGGAGCAGTAGCAGAACTCAACGCAGAAATGGAATAAAATCCTTGCACCTGAGTAGGATTTCCGTTAGGAGCCAATTCCAGATCTCCTCCAGCGCTTGGATGAGGCTTCCAGAAGGCGTCGATCCGCGGGTCATTCCGATCATCCAGTTTATTGAACAGGCTCTGGCTCGCTCCAAAATAATCACGATCAGTGAAAAACTTGTAGAACGGGCTGATGGATGTACTTCCATCATAATTGAGTTCGGCTTGCTCGGCCGGAGATGCAAATGACTGTTCCGCATACGAAATCACGTCGTTATATTGCGCCGATTTCAGGGACAACTGCATCGTATACCGGGCCTTGAGTCCATTTGCCAGCTTTTTCCAATTTGCAACGTTTCCGCCGTAAATCACATCCTGTACTCCCAATGAAGGGAAAACAGAGGATTTGTTGAAATTCTCAATAGCTGCATCCAGTAACCGGTGTACTTCATTGTAGATAGCTTCCTGCTTATCAAGGGAAGGGGTAAAAATAAAGCCAGGTTGCAAGGCTTCGGTCCATGGAACATCGCCCATCAAGTCTGTCAACGTTGCCAGATCGTGAGCCATAAGCGTCTGGGCAATACCCAGGGTGTGATAGTTCCCTTCTTCATCACCTCCTTCGGAACATTTTTCAATAATCGTTTTCAGATTATACAAATTGTTGTACATCGCATTCCAGCTGTTGTTGTATGTGGTCGCACTAATCGGTTCACCTGAACGGATCTCGGCGTTGTAAGCCTGGTTCCACACTCCGGTGTTGTGTTCGATATAAATCGAAGAATAAAAAGCCAGATCACTACCCGTAATCGTGAATGCGGACGTTATCATCGCATCGGTGATGATTAAATTGGATCCCACATCTGTCGGGTCATTTACATTTTTGTTGATCTCATCCATCACATCCTCTGAACAGGACCATAAGCTGATTGAAATCAAACCTGTAAATAGAATATATAATATGTTTCTCATAATTTTTTGATTTTTCAATTAGAATCTTATGTCAACTCCAAATCCGTAGGTCGTGGTTTGCGGCAAAGAGAATCGCTCGAAAGATCCTCCCATGTTATTATTACCCTGAGATGTCTCGGGGTCAATGTTGCGCAATGCTGACCACAACAAGATGTTTCTGGAATACAATGAAATTCCAATATTAAAGGAATTGAACAACGGTTTGTCAAAGGAATACCGCAACGACAATTCCCGCAATTTCACGAATGAATTTTCATGGATGTAATATTCATCGATATTGGAAAGTACGTTGGTGTACAAATCCTGCAAAGCATCCGGATCTTCCGGACCACCTCTCACGATATCGTTGGGACTACCGTCAGGTTTTACACCGTCATAAATAAATGTAGATTCCCGATCTTCAGTGACTTTGGATACACCGTACAAATCCAACAAACCATTGGATCCTGAATACATGTGTCCTCCATTTTTCCATTCAAATACAGATGTCAGGGAAAGGTTTTGATAGGTGAACGTATTCGCGGCTCCCAGGATAAAATCAGGAGAAACTTCTCCGATCACAGCTGGTTCTCCGGATTGAGGCATACCGTGATCCCATGATCCCGGGCTGTCCTTGATCAAAATATTTCCATTTTCATCTCTCAGGAACGATGTTCCGTAAATAACCGGATAAGTGTTTCCAATTCCGGCACGCACCTGAGGCGTAACGAATCCACCAAGGAAGATACTTTCTACTCCCTCAGCCAGCTCCAGAACGTTGTTTTCAACTTTGGAGAAATTGAAATCCATGTCCCAACGGAAATTACTCGTCAGAACAGGAGTTACATTTGCCATAATTTCATGAGCAGTTGTCTCGATTGATCCACCGTTCTGAACCAGAGAAGAAGCACCCGTGGAACCTGCCAATGGTACTGCAAAAATCTGATCCGTTACCTTCTGCGTGGAGTAAGTGTAATCCACACCAAATCGGTTATTGAAAAATCGCAAATCCAAACCAGCTTCGTAAGAAACAGTGTTCTGTGGTTTCAGATTGGGGTCGTATTGCGTGGTGCTCGGGGTGTATGAATTAATACCACCCAATGGGTATTGGATCGGGTCTGAAACCCAAAATCCTCCTCCATAGGTCGGGGTTGAGTAAAAGTTCTCATAATATCGTCCGGCCTGTCCTACCTCTGCATACGACAATCGAACTTTGGCAAATGACAGCCAGTTGGATCCTTGCAGACCATAAAGCTCAGTCAATACAAAGCTCAAAGAAGCAGATGGGTAAAAGAACGAACGGCTACCTCTGGGCATACCGGATACGATATCCCGTCGACCGGTTGCGTTGAGGAAAACCATTGATCTCCAGGAAAGTCCCAGGCTACCAAAGAATCCTACGTCGCGGTGTTCGCTTTGTGCTTCACTTGCGGTGACTACATTGGCGTTTCCAATGTGATTCCAGCCTCCAAAGTTGAAATCCGTTCCTGTTTCAGAATAAGATTTGCTTTTGCTGTGGTTCAATTCATTACCGATCATCGCATTCAATTCAACGTCGCTGTTGATCAACCAGTCAAAATTGGCTGTGGCGGTGGAGTTGAAAGCGGTATTGGTGCGGCCATAGTTGTCCAAAGTACCTTTGGAGTTACCCCGGCTTCCGTATCCGAAAATATCTTGTAGGTGGGTGGTATAGGTGTCAGCACCTGCGCGGTATCGGATATTCAAATCCATCCCATCACCCAGGTTAGCGTAGTAGTTTACGAAACCATTTCCGAAGAATCGATCCGTTTTCTCATTAAATGTATTGTTGTCCGGTATCCAGTAGGAGTTGTCAAAAGAACCTCCCCGGAAATAAATTTGCTGGTAGGGATTACCAGGAACATGGTATGGATATCCTTTCAAATTGTAGCTCGGAGGTGCAGCCAGAACACCGGTCAGCGATCCGTCATTGGCTCCGGACAATTTATCGATGTTACTACGTGAATAGTTTGCGCTATATCCCACAGTAAAATTATCGCTCAAATTGTTTTCTCCAGCCAACTTGGCGTTGAATCGGTTCATACCAGTATTGAGAGCAATACCATCCTGGTCTGTCAAACCAAATCCAAGGGCGAAATTACCCCGTTCTGTATTCTGGGCAATATTGATATTGGTGGAATTGGTATAACCAGTCTGAAAGTAATCGGTCCAGTTGTTGAAGACACCAGGCGTTACCCATGGGTCCAGTCCACCTTGATCTAGCTGGGGAACATAGAATTTACCTTGTTGCATGCCATCGCGCTGCGTGAAGGCGTTGTCCGTATTTCCACCCCGTAACGGATCATTGGGCAGGTCTGAAATTTTAGGCCCCCATGAAAAAGAAGAGGTGGGGTTGTATTCCCCATAACTTCCCTGTGCATAGGTAGTCTGGTATTCGGGATTTCGTGAAACTCTGTCAAATCCACTATTGTGGTTGATCGTAATCACAGGTTTTCCAACCGGCAATCCTTTACCGCTTTTGGTTGTGATAATAACCACCCCGTTGGATCCCCGAATTCCGTACAGAGCTGAAGCAGCCTGACCTTTCAAAACGTCAATGCTTGCAATGTCGGCAGGATTGAGGTCCAAAGCACGGTTAGCCACGTCCGAACCGGTTACACTATTGCCGGTGGAATAGGGGGATGTGGAAGAAATCGGCATTCCATCCACTACATATAATGGTGTGTTGTTTCCGGTAAAAGATCGGGCACCACGAATCACAAGCTGTGAGGACGCACCTGGCATACCGCTGGAGGGTTTGATGTCCACCCCAGCAAGTTTTCCCTGTAGCGATCCCAACAAATCGGAGTTTCCGGTAAGGACGAGTTCCTCGTCAGAAATAGCCTGCGCAGCGTATCCTATCGCTTTCTTTTCTCGTTGAATTCCCAGGGCAGTGACAACCACTTCATCCAGAAGTTGACCGGCAACCAAAACCACGTCGATCATGGTCCGGCCGTCGATGGCTACCTCACGGGTTTCAAAACCCGTATAACTAAATACGAGAACTTCCGAACCCGCCGGTACTTCTAGTTCATACGCACCGTCAAAATCAGTGACAGTACCAACCGAAGTGCCCTGGACCAAAACGTTTGCCCCGATCAGGGCCTCTCCATCTTCGTCCACCACCGTTCCGGTTATAGTGGTTTGGGACACAGCTATTCCATATGTGCCAATGACACATAGCAATAGTAATAAAAATCTTTTCATGCCAAATTTTTTAGATTTAAAAATAGAGACCTGAAATCCTCATGCCATAATAAACCCCAGGTCAGCAAACTATGTTAATAACGATTGTTCTTCGAAAAACGCTTCTTGAACGCACCATCTAAAATAACCCTGCAAAGATAAAAAATCATTAAGGAAATAAAAAATCAATTCGACTTTTCAGGGAGAAAAATATGTCAATTTTAACTTCAAATTCAATATTTGCAAGAAAAATCTCAATTCCTGACCAAATTTAAATTTATGATGGACTTCTCTTGCAAAATCTTAAAAAGCTATGGCGGCTCGACAAACGAAAAACATTCTGACCACGAGTCAAATGTCGTTCATTTTGAGCTCCAACTTGCTATTTTAATTAATTCTTAGTTTTCCCTTGTACATTTGAATGGTATTTTGAATGCCGTAGTACAAGGCATCTGATATCAGGGCGTGTCCGATCGAAACCTCAGCTATAAAAGGAATAGACTGAATCAGAAACTGGAGGTTGTCCAGATTGAGGTCATGCCCCGCATTGATCTCAAGACCCAGTTCCCGGGCAAGATTTGCGGTCTCCACATAACTTTTTACGGCCTTGGAAGGATCCGCAGAATAATCGACGGCGTACGGCCCCGTATACAGTTCAACCCGATCCGTGCCGGTTTCGGCTGCCGCCTCCATCATATCCGGATCATCGTCCACAAATATACTAACCCGGATACCTTTCGATTTCAATTCCCGGATTACTTCCTTGAGAAAACTCCCATGCTTTCGAGCATCCCAGCCGTGATCACTGGTCAACTGATCCGGATCGTCCGGCACCAGCGTACACTGATGGGGGATCACATCCAGGACGAGGTCCATAAACCGGTCGGTTGGATTGCCCTCAATATTCAATTCTGTTTGAACGACTTCTTTCAGCCTCGGTACGTCATCAAAACGGACGTGCCGCTCATCCGGCCTGGGGTGGACGGTAATGCCATCCGCTCCAAATGCTTCACAATCCCGGGCAAACTGAATCAAATCTGGCAATGATTCTCCACGGGCATTCCGGATCAGAGCCACTTTGTTGATGTTGACGCTAAGTTTGGTAGTCGACATAAATAGATTTTTTGTTATTCAAATTAAAAGTAACATTTTTACCAACGAATGAACGATTTACTCCCACGCATCGTCGGGGCGCTGATTTACATCATCGCCCTTCTCGGCGGCCTTTACTTCAGGCAACCCTATTGGTTATTTGTCTGCACACTGCTTTTCGTTTTTGCCATGTACGAATGGAGCAGTATGAAAACCAACATGAATAAAAACAAAACTTTCCTGCTCACGGGCCTGTGCCTTTTCATTTTTCTCCAATTCACCCTTTTTCTGGCCAGCAAAGCTCATGGCCCTGCCTGGAACAACCTGGCCATTCTTCTGGGAACTACTTACTATCTTTTTTGTTCGCTCGTTTTTCGAAAAGAAATTTTTGCCCAGAAATTTGCCCCCGGACTTTTCATTTACATCTTGATTCCCTTCACCTTTTTATATATGCTGGGCCTGGCGATCCCCCCAAATTATCTATTGATGCTATTCTGCATCATTTGGATCAATGATACGTTCGCGTACCTGGGCGGGAAAATGTTTGGACGAACCAAACTCGCGCCCAGAATTTCACCCGGCAAAACCTGGGAGGGGACCATCATCGGGATAGGAGTCGCGGGACTTATGTCGTATATTGCTGCCCGATACCTCATCGAAATGGAAGAATATGCGATCTGGTTTTCGATTGGCATTATCGTCGCCATATTTGGAAATGTGGGGGATCTCTTCGAATCAAAAATAAAACGACGACACGGAATCAAAGACAGCGGTAAGTTGTTACCAGGTCATGGCGGCATTCTTGACCGGATGGATTCCCTCTTGTTTGCCATCCCATTATATTATATATTTGTCACCATTCTCAATGTACCCATCAAATGAAACTACACCCGGAAGGTAAGTTGTATGCCTGGATTAGCGGCATTATTTTTGTCGCCACCGCTGTGTTTTTCGCGATATCGGGAGGCATTTTGCCCGGCCTACTCTGCCTGGTTAGTTTTATATGGCTCGCGTTTGTCCTATACTTCTTTCGCCATCCATCCAGGCCTGTCGTGGAAAATCCCGATGTGATAATTTCTCCGGCGGACGGAACCGTAGTGGCCATCGAAAAGGTCTTCGAACCAGAATACTTTCAAGACGAGCGGTGGCAAATTTCCATTTTCATGTCCCCACTCAACGTCCACGTCAACCGGATACCGACGACGGGAAAAGTGATGCACTATATGTACCACAAAGGAAAATACCTGGTGGCCTGGCACCCGAAATCCAGCACGGAAAATGAACGAAATACCATCGTCATTCAAAATCACCAGGGTCAGGAAATCCTCCTTCGACAG
>CALGAA010000014.1 GCA_937952445.1 uncultured Bacteroidota bacterium
AGACCATTTTATTTTTCACATGTAGCATCTACAAGGTCATTTTTAGGAACTTGAGCTACCTCCGCAGGGTCGAACATTGGGTCATGTCCCGGATCGACATATTGCAAATACCAGGTATTGGTCAGTCTGTACAAAACTCACTCTTAGATGCTCCCTTCAAATCTATGATCTGATCAATTCCAGAAACTCCTGTTTCTTCCGTCTGGAAACGGGCACGTATTCCCCATTTCGGAGTTGGATTTGTCCACCATCCGCCTTGAGGTATTTCCGGATATAATTTAGATTGATGATATGGGAATGATGGGGCCGGAAAAACAAATCCGGTGGTAATAAATCCTCAAAATCCTTCAGAGTTCGGCTAGCCAGATATTTTTCCTGATCATGTACATGGATATAGGTATAGTTGCTATCCGCTTCCAGATGCATGATTTCGGAAATATTGATAAAGGTATAACCCTGTTGGGTCGGGATTGCGATTTTCCCGGACAGGGTCGGTAATGCCAGGTTAGTGTGCAATACCTCCCATTTTTTCTGGGTTTCTTCCCATGATTGCTCCCTGGCACGCCTGACCGTGGACTTCAATTCTTCTATATCGATGGGTTTGAGCAAATAATCAAATGCCGCATATCGAATAGCCTTAATGGCATAGTGATCATAGGCTGTAGTGAATATCAGGTGAAAATCCATCGCCGGCAAAGCTTCGATCATTTCAAATCCATCCATCTGAGGCATTTCAATATCCAAAAAAACAATAGATGGACTATGATGGAGGATCAGTTGCACTCCTTCTATTCCGTTTTCGGCCTCCCCGACCAGGACAATCTCCGGACAATACAAACTGATTTTTTGCCGTAGTGCCATCCTGCCTTTTCGCTCGTCATCTATGATTACCGCGGTTATATTGTTTTTCATATTTATCCATTTCATGCGTTGATATAAAAGATCGGGTCCTATTTCAACTTCAGGAACACCTCAACCCGGGTTCCTGTCGGATGACCATTCCGGGTCAGATCTGTAATAGTCACCTGTGGAAATTCTTCCTCATTGAAATATCTGATCCGATCACTGCTCATTTGCATTCCGTACGAATTCTTGTTCCGGGCTCGTCCTGCAGGTACGGATTCACGTCCTACTCCATTATCCTCAATGGTATAGTGGATGTATTCCGGCATCTTAACTGCTTTAATCAACAGGCATCCTCCATCTCCGATTCGATTTTTTAAACCATGAATTATGGCATTCTCCACGTACGGCTGAATCAGCAGTGGAGGTACTTTGAAATCATCATTCAACAAAATTTCATCCACTTCGAATATGGTAGAAAACTTGTGGTCATTTCTCAATTCTTCCAATTCAATATACAATTGCAGGGTTTCTATGTCCCTGGAAAATTTCAAAGTATTTTGTGCGGAACTATCAAGTACATTTCGTAGTAATCTGGCGAATTTATTGAGGTAGGTAGTCGCATAGTACTTATCGTTATTTTGAATAAAGGCGTCGATGCTATTGAGGCAATTGAAAATGAAATGTGGATTCATTTGAGCCCGTAAAGCCATCATCTTGGTTTCCACTATGCGATTGTTCAACTCAGCCTTTTGGTGAATATTCCGAATCCGCCATTTCATGAATATTACCGATAGCGTCACCACCGCCAAACCGACCATCGTCAGAAACCACCAGCTCTTCCACCAGGGGGGAACAATGGAAAATGAAAACGCTGCCGGCTGTTCAGCCCAGATCCCGTCACTATTCGCTGATTTAACCTGGAATGTATAGGTCCCGGGCGGCAAACTGTTGTACGTTACTGCATAATTGTTCTTATTGTGATACCAATTCGCATCCAGACCAATCAACCGATTCATAAACTGATCCCGCCGCTGATTGGAAAAATTATTATTTGTATATTGAAACGTCAGGATATTCTGATCATAATTTAGCTTATTCGATCCGTCTTTCCATAAGCCAGCATGGCTGTCCCACACAGAAACTGAGGTGATAATT
Organism: uncultured Bacteroidota bacterium; assembly: GCA_937952445.1. Lineage (GTDB taxonomy): Bacteria > Bacteroidota > Bacteroidia > Chitinophagales > Saprospiraceae > Membranihabitans. Next base: position 2,002 of record CALGAA010000014.1, read on the forward strand.
GGGGAAGGGCTGTACCTATTGGTCCTGATGTAATAGGGGTGAAAAAATGTAATTCCACCCACCCCGCCAAAAGCCAAAGTGCCATCTATTCCCTCGACCGTACAGGCCGTATTGTATTCTAAAAACTCTAATCCGTTATCGAGATTATACAACTGAAGACTAAATTCATGGGGATCGATCCTAACCAGTCCCAGATTGGTGCCAGCCCAGAAAAAACCTTTAGAATCCTGCTGAATGGAATATACTACATTCGAAGGTCCAATTTCTTCCAGCGTGATGTGCTGCAATACCTGATCCCGGATCATATCATAAACTACTATGCCCTGATCCGTTGCAATCCAAAACACATCTCCAGACGGAAGCAAATGACGAGCCGTTTTGGAAATTTTTCCTACTTTCTCGATGGCTTTTACCTGGCGGCCTGTTAAATCAAGTCGAACCAGACTTTTTCGCTCCGAACAAATCCATAAAACACCCGATTGATCCTCATAAATATACCGGGAAATAAAGTGGAAATCCCCAAGAAAATCCAGTTCGGCGACGCTCCATTGTCTGGTCGACGGATCAAAAATCGCCGGGCCATAATCGCCGGATACAAATAATCCATCGTGGGATAACCTGTGCACCGACAGCAGACCCCTGGATTGTGGAAATTCAGGGTCACTGCAGTTTTCAAAAGTTCCGGTATTTTTGTCAAATTCAAATAATCCTCCCCAGCTCGCGATCCAAAGTTTTTCATTTTCAGACTCCTCAATATCAAATATTTTATTTTCCGGTGCCCCTTCCACCTCAGAAACCAGGTAATGCTCTACCTTATCATTTTCCGGATTCCAACTCATCAGGCCTTTATTCTGACCTCCTGCATAGTAATGCCCGTTTCCATCCTGATGAATTGAATAGATCATATTCTCAGGGAGAGAAACCGGCGCCATAGGTTCGTTTGCCAGATTGTAAAACTGAAACATCAAAGGGTCGAATTTTGAGATGCCACCTCCACTAAGTCCACACCACATAATGTTTTGCTGATCCAAAAACAAATCCAATACAAAATCAGACCCGATGGAATATGGCTCGTATCGGTTATAGCGGGAGATCTGATACGTCTGGGTTTGGATATTATACCGTATAATCCCATTGCCCCGTGTTCCGATCCATAAATAGTCTTCTCCCTCCATCCCGAAGCAATCTACCCCGCCAAAGTTCAAATTACCCAGAACCTGATGAATCCTGCCCTCCTCCAGATTTTCACATACGTACACTCCGGAGGATAATGTGCCGATAAACAGCCTTTCATCATGACCATAAATTGCATTAATCGGAGAAGGGTAAACAATTTCTCCCACGGGTTGAAACTCAACGATATCAGAATCTGTACTGGCCATCAACAACTGATTTTTCAATCCTGTTATGAGCCGTTCCCCCAGCACAACGAAGTCCATTACCTGTCCCGCGTATTCCGATGTATTAAAGTATCTCTTCAGTTTTTGACCCGGAATGTCCACATCGATCAACCCATTATTGGTCGTGATGACCCACATATGCCCCGATTGTCCGCTGACTATTTTCCGAATAGCCATGGAATTGAGGGCAGCAGCGAATGGATAAATATCACCAATTGCCCGGATCGTATCTGCCCCGGGTAGATAGATACATAAACCTCCATAGGTCCCTACCCACAGTTCATCCGACTCCTCCCGGTATTGTAATGTCCAGATGTGATTGGATGTAAATTTTTCACCAATTCCCGAGGCCGGATAATATACTTTAAATTCATTCCCATCAAATCGGTTAAGACCGTCTTGTGTCCCAAACCACATAAAGCCATCACTATCCTGAGCGATGGAAAAGCAACTGTTTTGCGTAAGTCCATCCCGGGAAGAATAATTTTCAAATTTTATTTGATCATTGATCCTGGAGATCACGAGAGGTTCGGGCAAAGAATCAGTCAGTACGGGAGAGGACCAGGCCGTTACTCCTGGTAATGAACAAATGATCAATATGGTAATAATACAGGAACGGACCAAAACTTGCTTTTTCAATAAAGATATAAAACCGGGATCAAATTTCTGTGAAAAGGGAAGAAGCTTCCGGATGGTCATTGGTCCCATCCGGAGCTCCACATAACATGAGATTAAAATCGGCTTTGCGTTTTAGAAATTGTCCCTACTTTAATATGGCATGAGAGGATTTTTCCGACCATGAACATACCTGCCTGATCACCGGCTATCGCTATTTAAAATTTTAGGCAAATCCCGGCTTTAAACCAGCCATAACTATTCCCAAGTTCAGCATTAACTCCAAAATTATCAGAAAAATAGTATCGTCCGCCAATGTGAAAACCGGGATAAATGCCATTACCGATACCAAAGGTAAATCCGGAATAGCTGAAGTGCCGGTAATATAATCCGATCCCCGCGTAGATATCCAATTGGTCATTTTCGATGTTGAGTAATTCATTGAAATGGTAATACCCTTTGGGACCCACATACAATGCTGTGAGACCGCTACCCGAGACAAATCCAATGTCGCCTCCCACGCCGATGGCTTCCGTAATAGCAAACTCAATTCCTCCACCAAGAGGCAAACCAAGCCCACTTGTAAAAGCAAAAGTGGTCCCTAATCCGATTCCGGCATTGACGATAACGTCTCCTTTCTGAAATGATTGGGCTTTGGTGTCTACATGCGAGAGCACCATGCAGGTAGTTATAAAAAATACGTAAATAAAGGTTTTCATGTGTATAGTTTACGATGATGAAATTGGTGAAATGTCAGTGCGATAAAAAGATGTTCAATCCCGGGAACCCTGTCCGGAAATTATTTACGGACAAAGAGTGGCAATTTCTTGCTCCAGCTCCTTCTCAGACAGTATAGCTGCAAATGGCAGGCTGACTACTTTACTGGCACAATCAGAAAGGTCAATATTGGCCTTCCAGTATGCCCTGAAGCTGTTTTTGTATTGTTGACAATTGGCTGGAGTAGGATCGTTTGTATACGCCTCGCTGGCTTTTGTCAAAGCATTTAACCGCTCCTCAAGTACAGTGGTGTAATCCAGGGAGTCACTGCAAGGATCATCGTTCTTTCCACACCCCAACACCAGAAGTAGAATGACCGGGATGGCCAGCCACACTATGCACCTATAAACGGCCTTGGTAAAGTAAAGGAAAAAGGGTGGAGATCTAAATTGGTTAATTAGTCGAATTACACGATTGGTTTTCATGTGGGTTAATTTTGACACTTTGATAAAAAGAATACCCTGACGGTTTCTCTGTTGTCCATTATTTAAAACCAGCTCCCGGGGTCTTCGAAATTTCCTCTGAAATTTTCATCGTAAATATGAATCTGTTCTGTATAAATTAACCCACTCAATGAGTAAATGGAGGATCCGAATGAGTACATGGCTGGACGCAATGCTATTTTATTCCGACGGGGCAGGTAATTTCAAAAGAATGAATTATTTCGGGCAATAAGCAGGTGTATTTTGCAACCAATTATATTAAGCTACACGAAATACTATAGATCGCGATAATGGATTGAGGGATTGGGCTCATCGGAACAGAACCATCATGCTGGATATTAGCCACGTTTTCTTCTGCGGTATTTCTGCTGGTAGGTATGGCGAGCTTTTGTGGATTAGGAGAGTGATATGATCATGACGCCGGAACAGACCTGGATTATAATGCCTGATTCGATCACGATTTTCCGATATTCAGACTCCAATTGATTGCGGCTGTTGGTCTTTCTGCTGAAAAAATTTTATCCTTTGCAGTATTGGGCACCCCAGAACCGGAACAATATCCAGCCTCAGCAGGGTCGAACGGCGTAAGCTTGATAGGTCTCTCATAAACCGAACTCAGGAAGGTCGATGAAAATTCGCCTATTGTCTTTTTGATCAAAATCTGATGAATTCGGATGAATTTTATCGGGTTATATTCGTATATTAGTGGTCATTCGTTGTGGTGTGTTCATCTTTAATATACGCCTTAATCCTCCACATGCGGGGGTATTGTATTTTGATGGCCTCATCACGATGATGCTAGTGCGCCGGACATAAAGTTCGTGATGTGTATGACGAGGTTATTTTTGTTATATCGAAGAAGGTAAAGCGCGTATGCCCATAGCTACATAAGGCTTTAGATGATTAAGCCAGGTCGAAAAAGAATCCGTCAGATGTGTCACGGATTTAGTGATCGCTAATCCCAATCGATTACGTACAACGTGAAAACGTAAAATATTGACCGGGGGCGCCAAATCATAAATACCTATGGGTATTTCGGCGCACCAGGTCCATTGATCCTTATAACCTTACATTATGACTTTTGACAAATTGCTGACGCTCGTTTTTGTATCCGCCCTGGTGGGGCTGTCCGGGCCTTATTGCTCCTTCGGTGTGACCGTTCATGGCCTGAAGGATGATCGGGATACCAACGTACTCGAAAATCCATTTACCGTGGATTATCTTCAGTCTGCCCTGCGGAAAGAAAGCCCCCGGCTGGTTCTAACTCCCGAAACCAGTACTGTATTGAAACAAAAGGTGAAGTCGGATCCGGTGGTGCGAAATGTATACCAGGTTTTCAAACTGAATGCTGAGCGCATACAATCCCAACCTTTGCTTGAAAGAATAATGACCGGACGGCGGCTGTTGTCCATATCCCGGGAAATGCTCTATCGGATGAACGTGTTGGGCATGGTTTACCAAATCGAACGTTCACCGGAAATTCTCGATCGCATCAATGAGGAAGTGATTGCCGTCTGCCATTTCAGTGACTGGAATCCGTCGCATTATCTGGATGTCGCCGAAATGTCCATGGCCGTAGCCATCGCGCTGGACTGGACGGAGGGTAATCTTCCTTCTGAAACCATTGGACTGGCCAAAACCTCGCTGATAACTAAGGGGATAAATCCATCGTACGAGGGAAATCGGTGGTGGATAAACGGCAACAACAACTGGAATCAGGTTTGCAATGCCGGCATGATCGCGGCGTCGATTATGATCGCGGAGGATGATCCGGAGCTGGCTGCACGAACGATCAGTCGTTCGCTGGAAGGAATGCCTCATGCATTGGATGAATACGGGCCTGATGGTGTATATCCCGAAGGGGCCACTTATTGGGTGTACGGAACGATGTTCACGGCGTTGACCGCTTCGATTTTGGAAAGTGCTTTTGGTCAGGATTT
>CALGAA010000015.1 GCA_937952445.1 uncultured Bacteroidota bacterium
CGTACAGCGGTACCACGGTACCCGGCATCATCCATCGAACCGCCGGACCGGAAGTCTCGGCAAAAAAGCTTTGTCCCCACCGGTCAAAGGCTATCCCCCAGGGATTGGGAATCGAAAGCTGAGCGATGCGGTATAGTTTTTTCTGTTGTGGAGCGTAGCGATAAAATCCGCCATTGGTGGCCCGGACAGGACCATAGGAGGTTTCGACATTGGTGTGGAGAAATACCCCTTCACCCATGTAGATCGCGCCGGATGGATCCGCTGTATAGGCGCTGTGGGCGTGATGGGTATCGTGGTCGTCAAAACCACTGAGCAATATCGTGCTGGTATCTGCGACGTCATCGCCATCAAGATCTGTATACAATTTGAGATTGGTACCTTGGGACACGTACACCCCTTCCGCTGCCAATTCAAACCCTACCGGCAAATGCAGACTGTCTGCAAATACGATCAAATTATCGGCTTTTCCATCATTGTCGTTATCTTCCAGGATGAGGATTTTATCATCTGGCCTGGCATCCCCGGGTTTGTAATGGGGGTACGAGGGCATGACGGCCACCCACAGCCGTCCTTTATTGTCAAATGTCATCTGGACGGGATTGGCCAGTTCGGGAAAGTCCTCTTCGGAGGCGAACAGTTCGACTTTATATCCCGGCGCTGTTCGTAAAGCTCCGACAGCGTCATCTCCGTATAAATAATCGATTTGCTGTCCTTCCAGTGCGGGGGTGTAGTTGGTTTGGACTTCGGGTAATTTTCGGGTCCGGGCATCTGCAGCGGCCAGGTCCATTTGTCTGCCTTCCGATGCTGCTATCCAAATAGCAGTATCCCGAATCGCGGTCATCTGGCGAATTTTTTCGATCTCATAGGGGTAATTGTCCGGACCAAACGGATCATACCGCCGACCGTAGGCATGTACACCATTCGGTATTTTGATGTCGTTGTGCCACATCCAGTTTTTTTCTTTTACAGCCCGGTGGATTAGTTCTTCCCGGCCGGAAGCTGTTCTGCGTGTCTTACCGAATATTTCATCTGTCAAAAATGTGCCAAATTGACGATATGCCTTGTCGGTTAACTGACTGCCGTCTATGGTCATCGGTGCATCGGTGTCGGCATACCATTGTTTGGATGGGGTAAATGCATCTACGAACAGCACATGCATGGAATCCGCTACTTCCCTCATGGCTTCGGTGTACATTTTGAGGTTTTCGTTCTCCTGAACACCATCGGGGACATCCATTTGATCCGATAAATCTTCAAAGGCAATGGGTGAAACCAATACGAGTTGGGTAGTGGTATCCCCATTGTAATTCATGGATTTGGTATGATCGATAAATGCTTGAAGTTCTGCTTTGAAATTTTCCAAACCGGATTCCCCGGCAAAGGATTCGTTGTACCCGAAAAAAGCGATGATCAGGTCGGCTTGTAAATTCGTAATCCACTCATCTTCTGTAGGAAAATGCCCGATGCTGCCCGAGGGATTGGCGTTGACCGTTTGGAATTTTTCTGCTCCCGGGAACGCCCACGGAGAATTCCGACTGGAATGGGGTCGAAATCCAGGCGTATTCCCCGGATCACACATATTCCGTATAAAGAGATTTTTCTCCGGGTATCGAACGTGCATTTCGGTTTCAAAATGGCCGTAATTCATCATCCTGGACCCCAGGTTGTTCCCGATCAGCACGATGCTCATATTGTCGCTAACCGGAATTCGTCCCTGCTCATCCTTTTGGCATCCGGCCAGAAATACCGTCAATACAAATCCAAGTATACCGTATACCCGGATCTTTTGCCGGAAAGCTTTACAAGCTATGAATTTCATATTTTAAATTTGTAATTCCTTTTGTTTGATCTTTGATGTCAGCGGCATTGGCCAGGCAACCTCACCATAATTGTTATAATGGTGTCCATGTAGTGCATCGGTCATTAAATTTGTGACACATCTGGCGGATTCATTTTCGTCCTATTTTTTTCATTTAAAGCCTAATATAGCTCAGACTATACGCAGTTAAGCTTCTTCGATACGACATATAATAACCTCGTCAAACCTATCCGAACTCAATACCCGGCGCACTTGGGCATCAGCATCCAGCTATTTGTTCGCTGTTGGTATTACCACTTTGCTAAATGTATAAAAAAGCTTTCAAATTCCTTACCTACTATTACATATGTTTTTTAAGACCCGGATGGAGGTAGTGGGTTGAGACGGAGGTCGAAGATGAATTGGATGCTGTCAGGGGTTTGATCGGGTTCCTGAATAATATAATGTCGCAGCTCAGAAGCATTGTATGCCGGATCTGACGTAGTTATCTCCCCTCCATGGACGAGTACTTTGTACAAAAACACCCGACTCCCTGTTCTGTTATCGTCATTTTATTTATATTGGCATGAATCTTAACAATCCTTCAAACGAACCGAAATGAAAATCATGCCATTTTATATAACCATCGCACAACAGCATACGGATCGGAAATTTATTTCTACTTACGGTATTTCAAAATATTTCAGGAATACCATACTGGGGGCGCTTTTACTGCTGATATCTTTCGGTACTCAGGCACAGGAGAATCCGATCTCGTTCGAAAAACATGTTCTCACTACCAGTTTTTATTCAGAGGGGGTCGCCATCGGAGATGTCAATCAGGATGGTCAGCTCGATGTCATTTCCGGTGCATTTTGGTATGAAGCCCCGGACTGGACACCCCACGAGATTATGGCACCAAAGGAATTTGATAAATCCAAAACCTACAGCAATTCGTTCCTGAATTTCGCAATGGACGTCAATCAGGATGGCTGGATTGATTTGATTCGGGTTGACTGGCCCGGACAATCGGTCGTTTGGCACGAAAATCCGCAAAACCAATCCGGACACTGGAAGGAGCACCTGATCCATGACCACCAGGGCAATGAGAGTCCCCGACACGTTGATGTCAATGGTGATGGACGCAAAGACATCGTATGCAATGACCCGGAGCGCAAACAAATCATATGGCTGGAAGCCCCGTCGGAAAAAGGGGATACCCAGTGGAAAAAACACATCATCAGTAAAAAGGAGGGCATTCCCGGAACCCACCAGTATACGCACGGTCTGGGTGTAGCTGACCTCAATTACGATGGACGGATGGACGTGATCATCAATAAAGGATGGTGGGAAGGTCCGGAGGATCCTACCCTGGAAGAATGGACTTTTCACCCTGTTGATTTTGGGCCAGATTGTGCTCAAATGCACGTGTATGATGTCGATGGAGACGGGGATCCGGATGTGATTAGTTCATCTGCGCACGATTATGGAATATGGTGGTACGAACAAAAAGTTCAATTGGACAATTCCGTTCAATGGATTCAGCACACCATCGATAAAACATTCTCTCAGACCCACAGCCTGGTTTTCACGGATTTAAATGAAGATGGTCACCCGGACCTGATCACGGGGAAAAGGCATTTTGCGCACAATGGACACGATCCGGGAGGAATGGATCCTGCTGTCGTGTATTGGTACGAATTTGTGCCGGGAATTTTTCCACAATGGATCCCTCATCAAATCGACGACGATTCCGGAGTAGGGCTCAATCATGTTGTGAAGGACATCAACGGGGATGGGAAGAAAGATATCGTTACAGCAAATAAGAATGGTGTTTTTGTGTTTTTGCAGAAGTGACCACTATTTTGAGGTGGCGGGGTCATAAATAATTGCACAAATCCATTGGGTAGCCGACGAGTAAGGCAATTTTATTTTTCACATATATCATTTACAAGCTCACTCCTATGAACCTGAGCTAACTACATTTTTCCCTCGCTGAAGATCAAAGCAAATCCAGGTTTCCCGGCCGTCGGAATACCAACTATTGGATTTTAACTGATCCAATGTAGGGACACGGATCAATGGGATTTCCCCGTCTCCATTTTGAAGGGAGACATTCCTGAATGTCCTGGAGGTCCGGACCGTAAAATCAGTGGTAGCAAATGGAGCTGTGAATTCTATACGGGTTGGGTGTGTACCGACTTTTGTATATTCTTTGGCTGCCCAATAGCGGGCAATTTCACTAAGTTTCATCCAGTTCAAATGGCCGTACTTTTCCTGAAGACGATTGACCACGGTTTTAAATATATTGAACCCGAGCCTGTCCCCGTTGTAGTAGATGCCAGGCCAATGGCATACCATGATGGCTGGTTCGCCGGAATCGATGACATCCACCATCCGTCCAGTGGACAAATCTTCGGTGATAAAGCGGTCCGGATCACCGGGCGTTAAGCCATCCCATCCCCCAAACCAATCGCCCGTGCATCCGATTATGTGGACCGAACAACTGGGATTATTTCCGTTTAGATCCCGGCCGTCGCTTACCTGAGGAGCCACGCTATGATCGAGGGTGGTGAAGAGGTCACGGAAATAATGCGCTACTTCAGCACCATAGACTTCTCCCACCGCCATTTGGGTTGCTTTTGCCAGGTTGGGAATGTTTTGAGAAGCAAAGCCACCCGGTGTCGTAACTCCTTCACAATAAAGATCGGTGTCTTTTAAAATTTGAAGTGCATAGGCGAGGTATTCGCCCAATTCATCCGCTGATCGGTTTTGACTCCATTCCCAATTTTCCATATAATCCGGCGTGGCATCGGGATAAGGTAATCCGGTTTTGATGTCGATCACCCGGGTGTGACTGATCATTTCGGGATGGATGTCCCAATTGGGTTGCGCTTTTTCCCGAATCAGCCGGATCGACTTTTCCAATTCTTTGGTGGTCCATCCCGGAATAAATCGATTCAGCCAACCTGTACAGGCAGGATAGGGCACCATGCTGTATTTCCCCTTTACTCCATGAGATTCACACCAATCCAAAAATTCGTTTACAAAAGAATCGGGGATTTCGCGGGGCAGTTTCCGCCAGTCCTGCGTGTAATTGTCGGGAAAAACTTCCTGGAATTGAGGAATGCCGTAATGTGCCAAATTGACCAGGGCAGTGCTATCGTCGATTATAAAACTGATCGGTACCCGGTTGCGCGGATTGAGGATTTCTAAAGTTTCGGAAACTTCTTGTTTCCATGGATTCATGGCCAATCCACCTGCCAGGGCTGCGGACTGTCTTACAAAAGATCGTCGGTGCATCGTTGGAAAAGTTTTGATAAAATTAGAAAAAGATTAATAAAATAAAGGCGGGTGGTGGTAAAAAAGGTTGACTTTAATTCAAGAAATGAAAGTATGATTATCATTAATGGCTGTACTTTGATATTTATAATTTGGATTGGCTGGCAAAATTTCTCAGGCTTATGATAAAGTTTTCCTTCTATGGTCTATGGAATAAGGAATATTAGTTCTGAAAAGTAGGATAAGAATTGACATTTTTTAGTAGATACAAGACCTGCTTGAGGAGGGAAGCTCGGATTTAATATATTTATTTTGATTTTTCAAAAAATTGAAAATATACAACGGAAAAATGTTCAATAATAAGTATATTAAAGGGTTAGTGGGCGCTAAAAAGTATAATATTCTGACTGAAAGTTAAAAATTCTAATGCGTCTGAAATAATTTTAACCTACTAAACAAATAAAACACATGACATTTATGTACAATTCCGTACCTGACGGGTGGATCGGCGGATTCGCACAGTCCAACCCAAAATTTGCTTACCCAGATCCCAATCTCAATTCTTTACCTATGTTGGGAAACATGGACAACATTTCATTGCTTTCCAGACAGCAAGGGGTTAAATGGCCCGAATTTAGCTGGAATACGGAACCTGGCCAGGCGAATCCCAAACGTTGTTTTCAAATGTTTGCCCCCTATATTTCCCGGTTGGGATACAACAACAAAGGGAGGGTATATTCCATCATTTGTCCGCAACAAGGCGTGTGGATCCGGGATAAAATTTGCCTCAATGTCGAAGTTACGGTTACCGGGCAAAGAGGTTGGGTGGATGAAAATACCCGTGAACTGGCAGCCGATATGACGGTGGAGGGTCAGATTTGGTTCAGCCCCAGGCAAGGGATTTTCGGCCAATTGATCTGGGCCTTGATGGAAAATAGCCGCCACAAATTTCCATTGACAAAAGCTCGCGCAATAAAAGTCTCTACCCATAAACCGGGGGATCCGGAACAACCTATTTTTCCAGTACGAAAAGGAGAGGCTTCCGGATTTGAAAGTCCTGAGTTTGCCCGACACGAAAACGAAGCCTGGACGGTAGGAAATGTAGAGGTAGAGATTGGTCCCATTCAAGAAACCGATGATCCGGTAGTGAACGCCTTTAATCACCTGGTTATGGATGTCTTTAACGTGGCATCCGGAAATATGCTGAGTCCTGGAAATGTCCTTTCATGGAATGTCTGGTTTACCGAACCCAAGCTTGTCAACCAGGAGGCCTGGCGGACTCATGCGGAGCGGTGGCGGAAATCCATCGATACCCACCACGGATCTCCACACGGCGAGGGCACCATTCCCAGGTATTTCGACGGGACTCCTTTCTCTGTTTTTAAGAGTGAACTTCAGGCGTCTGAGGCTAAACTCATGGAATTTGTGAAAGGGCACTACGCAGAAACCATCCAAATGTTGAGGTAGGAGGTTTTTATATTAATAAGCTGTCAAAAATAACCCGTGCACTTTGAAACCACCTATTTTGGTGATTGTTTGACGGGTGCCACCACCAGGTCTTCCTTTCCGGTGATCATTCTGTTACCCATGTAAATGACTACCCCGGCGGTCAAAAACATGATAATGCTGTATACGACCGGAGCTATGGCATAGGATAAATTGCCCAGGAGGCCTGCTGCGATCGCAATGGCCAACGTACCGTTTTGGATCCCTGATTCAATGGTGATGCTAATGGACTGGCTTATATTGAGCCGGATAAATCGGGCTCCGAAATACCCAAAGCTCATAGTCAGAATGTTCAACAATAATGTAATCACACCTGCCTGAGCAAAATAGCCGGGGAGCGTATCGATTTCTTTAATTATAATTCCGATGATAATCAAAAGCAATAAAAGACCCGATATAATTTTCACTGGTCGACCCATTTTTTGGGCAAATTTCGGCCAAAATCGATTGACCAACATGCCGAGCATGACCGGGATCAGAACGATCGAAAATATTTTAACGATGGTATCCCATACGTCCAGGTGAATCTGCTCGCTTTGATTGACAAACGAAACCATTGCCAGGTTGATAATAATTGGGATGGTAAAAACCGTAATCACGCTCGAAATGGCTGTGAGGGATACCGACAGGGCGGTGTCACCTTTGGCCAGATGAGAGATTAAATTGGAAGTCGGTCCCCCGGGGCAGGCAGCTAATATCATCACACCGATGGCTATTTCCGGTGCAATTGAAAAAGCCATGACCAGCAGAAAGCCGATAATCGGTAGCATGATCAACTGGTTGAAGAGCCCAAATAAGATAGCTTTGGGGTAAGTGACCACGCGTTTAAAATCCGCTATCGTTAATGACAGCCCCATCCCGCCCATGACAACCATCAAAGCAATACCCAAAATAGCATTGGAAGTACTATCCATATCTGTATGTAATTATCGGTTTATAGTAACTATTGTCCTTAAAATTGAACCTGTGATTTTTATTTCAGATATGCTTTGAGCTTACCGACTTACCGGTCGGCCATGCACCTCAATCCAATCCAGCCTGGAGCATGCATTGGACCGTCCACCCGCCATCAGATCGGTGAAGCCCACCTCTTCGACGTTGGAAAGATCCGGATTTTTTGCCACCCCAATTTCCGTAATCCGCTCGGGGTCCAAAATGTGCCAGGTCATGTCCTGAAGGTTGAATTCGTCTGAATTCCAATCTTTAGAAGGTCCGGAGGATTGGTCGCTGACCAACCAGGTTCCGTCGGTCAACTTCAAAGTGATCCTCAAATGCCGCAGACCAACTTGTTTGGTGCGCCAAATGACTTTTGCATACCCTGTCAGGTCTACATTTTGAGTTCGATGACGCAAACTGACCATCCAGTTTTCAAGGCAAAGCCCAGACCAGACATAGTAGGGGTCATCGACGGGTTTTTCGTGATTGCTTTTTTTCAAGCTGTCACGACCCGGACCATAGAGGTGCACTTCCAGATTCGGATTGTTCACGTGTCGCTGATTCAAGGGGATTTCGGCCGGAATTTCTTTCCAGTCTTCCCGGAAAAACACATCCGGGCGATAATCAGCCTGTGCAAGGACATCAGATCCCATCCACAAAGAGCATAGCACGAATAAAAACCATTGTTTCATTATCCCATTTTATTTTCAGACGCCAAACTTGGTGTCCGTACCGGGCATGGTAAATATCGGATTCAAGATAGGATAAAAAT
>CALGAA010000016.1 GCA_937952445.1 uncultured Bacteroidota bacterium
TACACGGATATTTGTCAGCATCACGGATTTGCACGGATGATTGGATTACACGGATGTTTCCCAGGTTAATCCTCTTTGGTATATCTCTTCCTAAAAACCATCCATCCGTGGAATCCATTAATCCCTATAAATCCGTGATTCCCCCCCTCCGTGAAATCCAATAATCCCGTAAATCCGTGATCTCCACCATCAGAAAAGCTAATATCCTATCGGGATAAGCCAACAAATAGGCGGGTAATTCTCCGAACGATTTGTTTTTTTGACCAAATGTATTTGCTGACCTAAACCGTGAAAATGAAAACTCAATTATTATTCGCATTGCTTATGGCCATCAGCCTGACAGCCTCCGCCCAAATATCGGGTTTGCCGAAAGCCCAGGTATATCCCGATGAACCTTTTGAGCAGGATTATAGCATAAAGTATTTCAAAGAAAACCATGGCAGTTCCTTGCATCAGGTAGCCGCCGACCGGAATGGTTATGTTCAAATACGTTCATCAGATGGCTTATTGCGGCCCCGTGCAGGTCAATTCTTGTATCCCGGTACCCTGGTCCCTGATGTCCACTACATTCCGACATCTGATAAAAACATTGCTTCCCTCGGAATTTATGAAAACCAATTGGTCTATATAGATGATCAAGCTGTATTCAGCAATGCCTGGGCGGGCCATTTGTACTCGCGTCACCAAATGCCGAATGCTCATATTTTCTGCGGGGGGAGAGATTTTGCATTTCTCATTTCAGATGGTCAAAAACTGAGCCTGCTCCAGGATTCTAAAAGTTTGTGGGAAGGTAGCTTACAAAATGATGAGGTACAGGATATTAGATATGATGCCCTTACGAATCAATTCTGGATTCTGGGCACCTCTTCGATAAGCGTGTTTTCTCCTGAATTGAAAGAAATGACTAAAGTGTTGGATAACAAAAACGTCACCTGCATTGAAATTGCGGCGGAAAGGCTCCTTGTTGGTACCAACGATGGTTATTTTGAAATCGATACAAAAACGAAGAAACAAGTGGGTGAAATTCAGCGAAAAATGCCATCTACCGAGCTCACCATTATTCGGAATATAGATGGAAACCTTTGGTTTGGATCCCCTTCCGGTGCCATGTTGCTGCAAAATGATGGAAGGTTCAGTTATTATGCCTCCAGGCGCTGGATCCCTTCTGACCATGTGGTGGATATAGCTAAGGGGCCTGATAACTCCGTGCTGATTTTAACTGACCAGGGTATGGGCAGAATATATTTTACCCATATGACCCTGGCTGAGAAGGCGGAATACTATGGAAAGGTTGTTCGCGAACGTCATATCCGCAATGGTTTTAACTCTATGGTTCGGAATATGAAGGACGGTGATTTGACGACAGGGAATTTGAGGGATTCGGACAACGATGGCTTGTGGACCTCGATGTACCTGGCTGCGGAGGTATTTCGTTATGCGGTTACCCGATCAGCAGAAGCTTTGGAAAATATACGAGAGTCTTTAGCTGCGATGGAACGATTGTATACCATCAACCCAATGAACTCCGGTTTTCCATCGCGCTCTTTTGAACGATCCGGGTACAAACAAAACCACAAAGCCTGGCGGGCAACCGAAGATCCGGAATGGGATTGGAAATCCACGACCAGTAGCGATGAAGCCATTGGTCACGTATTTGTATTTGGGGTTATTGCGGAGTTGATGGATGATGAGGAAATCCGAGCAAAGGCAATCGAATTACTCGATGGTTTGATGCAACATATCGTCGACCATGATTTTTATCTGGTGGATTTTGATGGAAAACCTACGACCTGGGGACGGTGGAACCCGGAGTATGTAAACGGGTTTCCGACCAACATAGGTGACCGAAAGCTCAATAGCTCCAATATTGTGGCTATGTTACAATCTGCCTACTTTTTTACCCAAAAGGAAATCTACAAGGAGAAAGCATTCGAATTGATGAATAAACACGGTTACCTGGAAAATTTGATGCGTCCTATGGCTGAAATCGGCCGAGCCTCAGAAGAGGATGATGATTGGAGCAAAATGCTTTCAAGTGCCTGGAATCACTCGGATGATGAAATGTATTATCTGGGATATTGGGGATTGTACCGCTATGCATTCAATGATGAGTTGAAGGCGAAGTACAAAGAAGCGATTGTTGATCACTGGCTGGCAGAACGGCCAGAGAAGGAAGGGCTGTGGAATATTATGACGGCGTTGGTTGGGGATGAGGATTATGATTTTGAAGCAGCAATATGGTTTCTACAGCAATACCCCCTGGATCTGATTGATTGGACTGTAAAAAATAGTGATCGGAAAGACATCGAAAAACTTCCGGAGAACTTTAGAAATCAAACGATCAGGGAGGTTCTTCCTCCAGATGAACTGAAAATCAGTAAACACAACACCAATCGATTTCGACTGGATGGTGATAATAACGGAGATCGCGAAAACAGTCCGGGTGATATTTGGCTTTTACCCTATTGGATGGGTAGATATCTGGATGTCATCGGTGAGCCGATAGACGCTAAATCGCGTTAATTCTTCCGACTTCGAACTATTCCAGGTAATAGTCCAGTGAGGCAACCACCCGGGCAATTTTATCTTTGTAAAATTCGTGCGATTCCTCGATTCGATTACCCGGGAGCAAGACGATAATGCCCTGGTTGGCGTACTTGATATCCCCCACTTCCGACCCTGAATTTTCGGCGAACTGTTCCGCGGAGACGAGTGCTGCCCTCGTGGCATCTGCCAGTAGCTGGGGTTTGATATCATTCACGCCGGTAAAATAATACCTTGGTCGGTTGGACCACCGATCCCCACTGAGAAAAACGCCTTGATCCAGGAGTTCGGTAGTCATACCCGAAACCTCTTCCAAAAGGTCTACGTTTGCAGTCTGAATGCTCACCCGTACGGAACCATTGAAAGGAGGTTGCCCGGCCTGGTAATAGTTGCGGGTGACGGAAACATCCTCAATTTTTATTTCTTCCGATTGGAATCCCTTCCCCTGAAGCCAATTGCTAATCGTTTTGGCCTGACTATTCACTTCTTCTTTGACAGTAGCAAAGGAAGGTCCGTCAATTCGACTCTCCAGCGTCCATGAAGCAAGGGTTGCCTTGACTTCCATTTCTGCCAGTCCTTTAACGCTCACATATCGATCCGAAAAACGACTCTGATAAAATTTATTTCCGAAGATTAAACTCGCGATCACGACAGCCAAACCCAGGATCAGGGCGGCAGGGATTAGATTTCGGCTCATATTTTTGTGTATGTTTGTAAAACACTAATGTTCGTAGAAACGAATTCGTTCAATTGAATGGTATGAATTTAAGGAATATATTTTTAAGACATGTAGCTCAAACCAGCCCGGAACCGATGGGATTGGAAATTACTGCTTCCGACGGGCTTTATCTGATCGCCAAGGATGGAAAACGGTACATGGATCTGATTAGTGGAATTGGGGTCAGTGTCCTGGGACATCAGCATCCTGCCGTGGTCGAGGCGGTCAAAAAACAGGCAGATCAGTATATGCACACGCTGGTGTATGGAGAATTTATTCTTTCACCCCAGGTGCTGTATGCACAGAAATTAACGGAACAGCTTGATGATAAACTCAATAGTGTCTATTTTGTGAATTCAGGCGCAGAAGCCACCGAAGGGGCGATCAAATTGGCAAAACGATATACGGGACGAACAGAAATTGTGTGTTGCACGCAATCCTACCACGGGAGTACGACGGGCGCAATGGCTTTGAACAGCGATGAATATTTTACCCATGCATACAGACCCTTGATGCCAGGAGTGCGGTATATCCGGTTTGATGAAGTGGAGGATTTGGAACTGATCACCAGCCAAACTGCAGCGGTTATTATTGAACCTGTGCAGGCTGAACGAGGAGTTTATGCGCCCTCTGAAAATTATTTGAAGGAACTGAGAAAGCGAACGGAAGAAACCGGCACCTTGTTGATTTTTGATGAAATTCAGACGGGATTTGGTCGTACGGGCGCATTATTTGCCCATCAAAAATATGAAGTTGTGCCCGATATTATGTTGATTGCCAAAGGTATGGGCGGGGGGATGCCCATCGGAGCTTTTGTGAGCGACCGGGAAATCATGCAGGCATTTACCAACAACCCGGTACTGGGCCATTTGACCACTTTCGGAGGACATCCGGTGAATTGTGCTGCAGCCCTGGCCACCTTGGAAACGTTGTTGAAAAGTGGGCTGATTGACGAGGTTGCGGAAAAGGAAAAGATTTTGAATCAGCAGTTACAACATCACAGAATTGTCGAGGTACGGACTGCTGGTCTGTGGGCGGCGATCCAAGTGGAATCTTCTGATATCCTCCATGAAGTCATTGCCCGTTGTCTTGATGCAGGTTTGATCCTGGATTGGTTTCTGTTTGATGAAAAAAGCATACGAATGGCTCCTCCATTGACCATTACAAAGGAAGAGCTCATGGAGGTGTGCAATACCATTGTGGGTATTTTGGACAAAGTATAGGTTTTGGTTTATCGATCATTCGCGCCTGGCAACAATTTCCCCCGGAACAAGCGCTCCCTCTTTGCCTCTATTTAAGAACGTATTGATACTTTGGATGCAATCCTTTCTTGTCAGATGAATCCAACAATCCAGTACGTCATCTGTCAAAAAAGCATTGGAGATGACATGTTTATTGCAGCGCATTGATTATTCGAGTCTACTTGAAGTAGCCTAGAGGAAAATCAACCTGGAGTAACAGGGTATATAAAACCGGGTCTTAAAATTTATGTCTTCAGCCGAGGCATAAGTTAATCGTCGTCCTCGTTGTCGTAATCATCTGATCCCGATGAAATGTTATCCATTTCCAAATCATCATCGAAGAAATCATCAGTTACGTCATCATCTTCATCGTCATCGATGCTGATTTTGGGTTGTTTCTTCACCTTTTCAGGGTTGATCGGGGTTTTCTTCACGATCTTGCTAATCACTTCCCGTTTTCTCACATAGGGTAATTTGGGTACCCGGTGTTTTTTCTTTTCCTGGGCTTTGGCTTGTTCTTCTGTTTTAACGGTCAGGGATTTGGTCGTAGTAGGCACTGCACGCAATCGTTCCACCGGGATTAGATTGCCCGAGATCACACAGATGCCGTAGGTTTTATTCCTGATTCGCACGAGCGCATTATCCAGATCCTGGATATACTTGCGCTGACGAATAGCCATGGTGTTCAACAGCTCCATGTCTGTATTGAATCCAGAGTCATCAACCCAATCGCCTCCGTGCTCATCCCCACCATTTTCTGTGATCTCAAAGATTTGTTCTTTTATGTTCTCCAGTTGGGCCTGAGCTTTCTGCAATCGATCCTCAATGATGGCTTTAAATTCCTCCAACTCCTGGTCGGAGTACCGACTCCGTACATGTTCTTCTGCCATAATTATCAGAGTATTATATAATTTCTAATTAGCTTTGCAAATATGTAATATTCTTTCGAAATAAAAAGTTCAACCGTGATATAAATTTTTAGCCAGATGCCTACCATCCTGAATGTTCTAAAGCTGATATTATTGCTTTTCCTGATCAATGAATCCGGATTATTATGGGGTATTCTGCCGGAAGATATGACTTCGCATCAGGGATTTCAACTTATTTCACGGATCCTGATCTATCTCCTGGCTGTGGATTTGGGGTATCGGCTGACGGTATGGGCGTACAAGCGACGGAAAGGAATCCGCCTGGACCGCAATGACAACGTGACCCTGGGGCTTAAAAATCTGTTTTATATCTTACAAGCGGGTGGAATTTTGTCATTCAGCCTGGCCATCTTTGGGGTGGACTACCGAACCTTCTTTACTTCCATAAGTATCGTAGCGGCTGCCATTGCTATCGTTTCCAAGGATTACATAGTCGATATCATCAGCGGTATTATCCTGAGTTTTTCCTCTTATATAAAAACAGATGATTACATTAAAACAGGGGATATCAGTGGTAAAGTGATCGATATGACATTGAGTAAGATTCTTCTGCTCAACGACGATGACGATATCATTGCCGTGCCCAATAATAAAGTGTTTGCGAACGAAATCATTAACTTCACCCGGATCGCCAGTAAAAAAGTATCGATCGAGTTTGAACTTAAGTTGGCTTCTCTAACCACGGTGGAAGAATTGGAAGATTCACTGATTGGCGTATTGAAGGAATTTGGATCCAATATCGAAGCGAACAGTTATTATTTGAGAATTGAAAAAATAGGTGCGGATAGCATTTCTCTAAAGTTCCAGTATGTACTCAAAAGGATGAACCGAAGTATTGAAAAAGAAATACGGAAAAAAACAGTTCGAAGCGTCGTGAACTTTGTGAAAGAAAATGCCATACATCCCATAGAAGAAAGCTCCCATGATAACCAGAAATAATGAAGGATCATTCGGGATAGGCACATTGTTTGCTCAATTTATAATAATTTTGGGCAGTTAGAACAAATATCCACCTCTATTTTGGATTATACAGAAATGAAAACTTGTTTGTTACAAGGATTCCTCGTAATTTGCAGCACTTAACCCTAAATAAGTAATTTTTTAAGAATCTAAGAAAGTCCACTTAATGGTTTAGGAATCATCAGGTGGATTCGATTTTCTTTGACATAAATAATAATGATTTGGAATTAATATGGCGTTCTATTATAAGTTTTGAAACCCAAAGAAACGGATCTTATTAGTTCGTTTTGAATATGATAAGATAGTGTGCATAAGGAGAGCATTTGAATGGATGTTCCATACCTACAAGTAGAAGAATAACTTTTTACAGAGCCCGGATATGGTCTTTAGAACATGGTATAGAGCTGTGACTATAGAGCGATATCGAAAAAGAAACACAGTACCGGCATGAATAATTTGACCAACTAAAGAGACGGTGTCCGTCTCCCCTTATCAATTATTTTAATAGGGTATGTAATCTT
>CALGAA010000017.1 GCA_937952445.1 uncultured Bacteroidota bacterium
TTCCCAATCCATCATATTCAATAGTTTTACTGAGTACCAGCGACATTACCAGACGTTTCAAAAACTCAATCCGTCCTTAAAATTTGGTTTGCGGGTCAACCCGGGCTACAGTGAAATTTCAACACCGCTTTACGATCCGGCCGGGCCTGGTTCCCGTCTTGGGATCCATAGCCTTTCGTCACTCCCCACGGGAATATCGGGTCTTCATTTTCACGCCTTATGTGAAAACAATTCGTATACCCTGGAGCGGGTGCTGCAATCATTTGAAAGCCGGTTCGAACATCTTTTACCAAAGATCGACTGGGTAAATTTCGGGGGAGGGCATCTAATAACGGAAGAATCTTACGATATTCCCCACCTGATCAATCTATTAAAAAATTTCAGGTCAAAATACCCCCACCTCCAGGTGATTATGGAACCCGGTTCGGCTGTGGTATGGCAAACCGGTTTTCTCAAATCGACCATTCTCGATGTGATCTCGACACCGGATCGAAATTTTTTAATGCTCGATATATCGTTCACTGCCCATACGCCCGATTGTTTGGAAATGCCATATAATCCGGGAATTCGGGGGGCTCAATACGGAAGTAAAGGAGCACATGTTTATTACCTGGGGGGGTCCAGTTGCCTCGCCGGTGACCAGTTGGGTCCATATTCCTTCGAACGTCCGATGGAGCCTGGTGATGAATTGATATTCGAAGACATGATCCATTATACCATGGTCAAAACAACGATGTTCAACGGTGTACATCACCCCGACATCGGTATGATCAATCAGAACAACGAGTATAAAATTTTGCGACGGTTTACGTTCGATGACTATCAAAACAGAATGGGCTGATAGGTTTTGAACCCGGCAATTAAATGCCATGATTGCCCTACCTTTGCGCCATTTCCCCGAAGGGGCAAATGGATATATAGATTTGAATTGAGTACTGGGATACCAGCGGATGTCTTGCTGTATAAATAGATGGCATTTTGACAAAATTATTTTCTACCCCATACTAAAATTAAAGTTGTGTCAATCAATTATCCACCGGAGGATGGACAGAAAAACAGAAGAACAACGAAATCGATGGATGGTCACCCTTGCACCAAAATACGGTAAGCGGGAAGCCGACAATTTATGGCGCTGGTATCTGGAAGCCGACAGACCTTTCGATTTATTTGAGGATGATCTTCACAAATTATCCACCTTTTACCCCATCCAATACCTGACGGGGTATGCGTATTTTTACGGGGAAAAATTTATCGTCAACCAGCATACACTCATTCCAAGACCTGAAACGGAAGAATTGGTATATCAGGTACTTGAAGATCATCCCCCCCATTCCAACCGACGGGTTATCGATTTGGGGACCGGTACCGGATGCATTCCCATTACTTTAAAAAAGCACCGAAGCCATTGGTTCGTCACGGGTCTGGATTTGTTTCCACAAACGCTGAAAGTCGCTAAACAGAACGCGGAAGTTCATCAGGTTTCCATCCATTGGCAAATCGGTGATATATTGAATTTGGACAGCGGAGACCTGGCCTCGTATGATATCATAATCAGTAATCCGCCCTACATCAGGCCAGACGAAGGGCTGGAATTAGATGAAAACGTTTATCGATTCGAACCGCATGAAGCCCTATTCACCTCTGATTCAGACGGTTTGGAATTTTACAGAGCGATCGCCAGGCATGGCCAACAAATGAGGTCAGGGGCCCACATATATCTTGAAATCCATCCCCACTCTGCAGACCAAATCTCCGATCTGTTTTCCGACACCAATCACTTCCAAAACGTTGAAATACTTCAGGACATGCAGGGACGTAACCGGATAATGAAAGCAAACGTCGTATAGGGCAAGGTAAATCGAACGAACCAGGTATTCCCAAATTGCGGGAATTCGTCCGGCGCTTAAAATCCATTATGACCATCAACACCCGTAAAGCATTTCACCAGTGAAAATAACGGGAAGTACACGAAAAGCAGATGGCATTTTGTAATTTTACCGCACAATGAGAATGGATGTGAATAGCGGATTGGAACCCTGACTTTAGCTGTTTTTAATTTCCGAAAGGCCTCCCATTGCTCAAACTACGAAAATCGAAACTGAAGCAAATCAATTGAAAAGGTACGGGATTTTCATCCAGATCAAATGAACCACTGACAAAAATATCATTCAAAACCGTTTAAAACGGAAGAGGACAACTTTATGTAAATCAAAATCATGAAACAAATTATACTCGTTACGGTAATCCTTCTTTCCCTGACTATTGGCGTTCACGCTCAATCCGTAACAGGCAAAATTTTGGACAACCAAACCGGAGAACCATTGATCGGAGCAACGATAGTTGAAAAAGGAACCACGAACGGAACAATCTCCAATTTTGATGGTCAATTTTCATTAAACCTCAACCAATTTCCGGGATCGATTGAAGTTTCCTATGTGGGATTCGAATCAAAAACCATTACGATTTCTTCCTCTGATCAAACCACTTTGGAAACGATTTATCTGAATTCCAGCGCATTTGGACTTGACGAGGTGATCATCACAGGAGTCATGGATATCGTAGAGGATCGGCAAACCCCCGTAGCCGTGTCAACCATCCCCTCTTCCGAAATTCAATCCAAAATGCTGGGAGATGTAGACCTACCAGAAGCAGCCAAATTCACGCCTTCAATCTATGTCACCAATCAGGCGAGTGGCTACGGTGACACCGAGGTATGGACCCGGGGATTTGACCAGACGAACACAGCGTTTTTACTCAACGGTCAACCGATCAATGGAATGGAAGACGGGCGTATATACTGGTCCAATTGGTCCGGCTTAACTGATGTGGCTAGTGCCATCCAGATCCAGCGCGGCCTGGGAGCATCCAAATTGGCCATCTCCTCGGTAGGTGGAACCTGGAATTTTATCATGAAAGCCACCGAAACGCGAAGAGGTGGGCAGGTATATAGCACTATAGGCAATGACAATTTCAACAAAATAGGCGCATCCTACAGCACAGGTCTCATCGATGAAAAATGGGGCATCTCAGCGTTATTTTCACATTGGTCGGGTGATGGCTGGGCCCATGGTACCCCGGGCAATGGCCAGACGTATTTCCTTTCTGCAGGATATAAACCGACCCACAATCATTCGATCAATTTGTTGATCACCGGAGCGCCCCAACAGCACGATCAAAAATTCATGAGCAGCATTTCAGCCCATATTGACAACCAGGGCGAGCTCGATCCCCGTTACAACAACAACTGGGGAATATACGACGGCAGGTACCTTTCTGAAAGGACCAATTATTATCATAAACCCGTCATCAACCTCAATTGGGACTGGAATATCAATCCAAGGTCCTCGTTTTCTACCGTCCTTTACGGATCACTCGGCCGGGGCGGTGGCACGGGTGGTCAGGGAATCCCACTGGTCCGTACCCGGTCCGGTCAAATCGATTTTGACGCATCCGTCGCTGATCCATCCTCGAATTTCATTCTTCGCACGTCGGTCAATAACCACAATTGGTTTGGAGCAGTCCTGAAATACGAAAATGCATGGAGCAATAATATGCACCTGAGTATAGGGACCGACCTACGTAGATATTACGGCGATCACTTCCGCCAGGTTAACCATTTGTTTGGCCGGTCGGGATACGGACAATTTCCTACTCCTGCATTTCCCGATGGGTACACCCTACGCCGGGAATACAAAGCCAACGCCTGGGCGGCGATTTCAAAATACGCTCCCGAGGGGGAACGCATATCGTACAACAGTGCGGAGACGGTTCGTTATGCAGGAATTTTTGGCCAATTGGAATACACGAAAAATCAATTTAGTGCTTATTTGCAGGGCGCCCTTTCGGTCCAGGATCACGTACGCCATGAGTTATTTTTCCTGCCCCAATCCGCGCGGGATTCAGAAAAAGTAGTCAATGACGGCTTTAATGCCAAATTTGGATTGAGCTATTCTATCGATGACATCCACATTTTCTTTGCCAATTCGGGGATATATTCCCGTCAACCCTTTCACGATGTGGTTTACGAAAGCAATTCGAATGAAATCAACCCCAATACCCAGAACCAGAAAATCCTCGGACTCGAATTGGGTTATAAACTGATGTTGTCTGATTTTGATGCCAATGTGAATGTTTACCGGACTTCATGGAACAACCGAATCGATTACAATATCCTGGAAGTCCAACCAGACGGTACGGTCCGTCTGACCAATAATATGTCGTACACTGCCCTGGGGATGGATCCCTATGAGTTACTTTTTCAGGATCAATTACATACAGGGCTCGAAGTTGACCTGAGATATAGCCCGGGCGAAAAAATCAACGTTCACGGATTCGCTTCTGTGGGCCATTGGGAAGTGATCGGGGAACGGGAAGTGGAATTGTACGATGGTGTAGAGGTCCTGGAAAAAGTTGACGAATTTGTGATTTCAGGCGAAAACATTAAAGTGGGTGGTGCACCGCAAACGTCCTTTGGACTGGGTACACGGTGGAGAATTCTTTCGAATTTATCCGCAGAAGCGAACTACGTCTATTATCACAATCTATATGCGAATAATGGGGGCATTAAATTGCCTTCATATGGACTCATGGATTTGAATGTGAGTTATGCCGTGCCCCTTCCCAATGGATCGGTCTTCCGCATCATCGGAAATATTTTCAATCTTTTTGACGAATTGTATATTTCCAAAGCTGCGTCGTCCATCGAAGCCAGTTCTGATGAAAACAATAATTGGAATGGCATCAACAAAGACAATGTTGTGTTGTTTGGAAAGACCAGGACCGGGAATCTCACGCTTCGGTATTCTTTTTAGGCAGCATATTTGATGGAAGCGGGCTGATATTGAAAATCACCGAAGACCACGCAGCCTCAAATCTGTGTTGGAAGGTACACCGACATTCAAATTTCACAACACATGACTATAAATTGCACAAAAGAAGAAGGTATAAATAAGATCAATCATGATTAATCGATTCAATGTCCGGACGTATGGTATTTTAATCCAGGACAACCGGGTGTTGCTGGGGGAAGAAAATTATCACGACCATCTATTGTTTAAATTTCCCGGTGGGGGTGTGGAGTACGGGGAAGGCATCAAGGAAGCTTTGATTCGGGAATTTCAGGAGGAATTGAAATTGGACATCCACATTGGTAAACTCTATTACGTGACCGATTACTTTATTCAATCCGCCTTTATACCCAGCGATCAGATTATTAGCTTTTATTATTTAATTGAACCGATGAAAAATGTTGATCTCGGTCACGCCGAACACGAATTTCGCTGGGTTGATCTCCATCAAAAAAATCAGCATTTGCTAACCTTCCCACAGGATAAGGACGTTTTTTTACGATTGTGTGGAAATTGAAGCACCGGCTTAAATAACCTTCAAAACGATGATATTCTGGATTGCAGAGGATGGAGAATGATGGTTCTGGATGCTATATTTCTCACCGCTGGATAAATTTTATCCGCATCGATTATTTTCCACCTACATATTAAATCAGTACGAATTCAATTATTAAAATCACATCCAGAGAAAGAAACACTCTTCCTGTCAATACACCCAGATCCGGAGTACCATTACTTTCCCGCAGATATGTCATCGACCAGGTCAAGTACAAGGGAACGGTAAGAAGGATTTTTGGATCTACGCTCCGGACCCGGTTCGACAATTATTTCCGGAAACCCAGGAGGTTGAATCATTTGGGAACGAGTGGGTGCCAAATAATTGAGTGCGGTCTCCAACAAGATCTCATTCTCGTTGCCAAGTGGTTTTAATTCCAGTAAATAATCTAATTCGGATACTTTTATATCGGGCGTAAAACCGCTTTCAAATTCCCCGAATCCCACGGAATTTACAATTTTAGTCGTCAGGGGTTGTAAAGCGTATTTGTGCTTTGGATTGGCCTGAGCCTTACTGGTAAAATCGCTTGCAGGAGCGTCGTACAAAGTCCTCGAACCTACATTTTTCCCAACGGTTTGTTCTCCTATCACCACCACATCCATATAGGGATTGAGTCCATTAATGATCGCTTCACTGGCGGAAGCAGTACTCCGGGAAGTCAGCACAAACAGTCGATCCAATTCCAGGGAATTCAGGGGTTCCACGCCTGTGATTTCATAATTCTCATCGAAAATATACACTTCACTGAAAAAATTCAGGTACTGATTTTGACCACGGTGTTTGGCGTTGTGACCAAACACAATAAAATTTTTATCGGTATCTGTGGTGTATATCATGCTCGCCAACATGGCTGCGGTAATTACTGCCCCACCGGGATTGTACCGGAGGTCCAGTACCAATTCATCAACGCCGGCATTTTTCAATTTCCCAAATGCCGCATTCAATTCGGAGTGGTAAAGGTGATTGAATCCATTGAGGACCAGATAACCGACTTTGACGCCACCTGGATTCTCGATCACTTCGGTTTTGAATACCGGGTTCTCATGGATCACTTCCGCTGTCAGAGATACCGATTTTTCATCGACAAACCCAGAACCATTGAATTCTACCAATCCCAGATTGTACGATCGGGAAGAGAAAAGCAATCGCTGGTAATTGGACAGGGTCAATTGGTTGCCATCCACTTTCCCAAAGAGATCTCCACGCTTCAGACCTGCCTCTTCTGCCGGGGTATCAGGCAATACATACCGGACATATCCGATGAGTTCGTTGGAGTTGTTGGACAATCTGACCAACTGGTAATCAAACCCAAAATCCTCCGATATACCCTGTAGTTCGTTTTGCAACAACTCGTAATCATCGACGATAAAGGAAAATCTGTCTTTAATGTTGGGCTGGTAAATTAAAGCATCGAATAATGCCTCCGGTGAATCAAAAGATTGCAAAAACTGGACATAATCGTGGATATTATCATCCATTGCATCATCCAGATTATCTTGTTCGGCCTGGTACAAATACCACGAATTCATTGCATTCCAGACGAAATCCCGGATTTGAGTATCCGTATCATCCGGAATGGAGGTGATCACTGGATCCGGTTCGACATCAGGCTCCGGCGTACAACCCCACAGGAAAATAATACCCGGCAGGATCAATAAAATAATGTTATATTTCAATTTTTTTAGAATAGTCATACACTGTTTTGATGTTATTATAATCCGAGATCATTCATTAAATAACTTATTATGAATCCACGGTATATCATATCAACCACCACATTTTTCACATTTTCCCTCCTTCTTTTAACGTCCTGTGCCCCAAAACAGTATTTCACGATCCATTCTGCGACGTATCAGCCTGCCGTTTTCAATGAATCAAGCCGGATTACGACGATTGAAGTATTGGTATCAAATGTCGATAGTAACATCGTTTTTACTGATTTGGTTTTTCAAAACCTACGTATTCCTGTGATGACCGAAGAATTGCCGGACAATAGAGTTTTGGTATCCGGATATATCCAAATTGGTGGAACCCTGGCTGATGATCAATATCAGGTCATGACCGAAGAACCGAACAAACTTATTTTCAATGTAGATAAACGACGAACTTCGATTCCTCTCGAGAACATTGAACGACAAAGTACGTCTATTCCCCAATGATACCGGCGATGATAATTAGTCATTAGTCCAGCGACAGACCATTCTGGCATTGGAATAGCTTCTATCATTCATAGGGCCCGGACAAAGTAATAGGACGCTGCATGAAAAAAGGACTAAATTTTTATATATTGGGTAAACGGCCAAAAACAGAAACATGAATCACCAAGTCCATGCTAACATAAAAAATCAAATCCTGCAAAATCTGGAAAATATTCATAACCGTATTGCAAAGGCGTGCGCCAACAGTGGTCGGAACACGGACGAGGTGAAATTAATGCTGGTGACCAAAACAGTCCCGGTTCCCATTATCCGGATGGTTTTGGAGCAGGGCGAGAGCCTTATTGGTGAAAATTTGGTTCCGGAATTGGAAAATAAAATCGAAGAACTGAAAGATGAAGACCGCCCCCATATCCATTTTATCGGCCAAATAAAAGAAACTGAGATCAACCCACTGGCCCGGCATGTGGAGTGCATACAATCCGTGGATCATTACAGCGAAGCTTTCCAACTCAACGAAGTAATGGGCGAAATGAATAAAAAGATGGATGTCCTGATTCAGGTAAATACATCCAGACGAGACACTCCGTATGGAATATCCCCCGCGCATACCATTGGATTGGCGATGCAAATAGCCCGCCTGGAGAATTTACGACTGAAAGGCCTCATGACGCTGGGTATGTTTGACACGACGCCTGAATTGGCCCGAAATTGCTTCCGTTTGTTGCGCAACCTGTTTGATGAACTACGTTTTTTGAAGATCCCCGGTGTGCATATGGAAATTCTATCGATGGGCATGAGTGACCATCTTGAAATAGCAATTGAAGAAGGCTCCACTATGGTTCGAATAGGGACAGCGATATTTGGTGAACGTGAAACGCCGGATAGTTTTTATTGGCAGGAATAACTATTCATTGGTCGATTTTTCGCTCTTGGATAAGGGAAAACTATATACGCCTATTTTCTTTAACAACCGCTTCCGGGCCCCCTTGTCCAGATGCTTCGCTGTCGGTTCACCCAGTACAAAACCGAAAGCCTTCCATCTGTCGCTTGCATCGAGCAACACTTTGAGGGTAGCTACCATTGGCATCGCTAATACCAAACCAGCTAATCCGAACAATTTGCCACCCAACAGCAAGGCCAGAATCGCAACCAATGGACTGATATTAACCTGTCCGCCTACAATGTTGGGGGTAATGAAATTACCTTCAAAAAACTGCACGATTTGGAACCATACAATAATGCCCAGTGCGTAGTATGCGGAATCTTTCGTCGCCAAGGCAAACAAGGCCGGTAAAATTGAACCGATCATGATTCCAATGTAAGGTATCAGAAGGAGAAGAGAAGCCAGGGTCCCGAAAAACCAGGCATTTTCAATACCCAAAACCAGCAATCCCACAGAATTGAGGACGGCTACGATACCCATCACGATGATCAGTCCAAATAAGTAGCTCCGAATGACATTGTAAAGTGTATCCAGGGTGGATTTGATTTTTGGTTCAGGGGTGGAGCCAAATGCTCTGAAAAAGAATTCGATGAAAAATACCCGGTAATACAGTAAAAAGAACATATACAACGGGATCATCACCATACTGGCGATGG
>CALGAA010000018.1 GCA_937952445.1 uncultured Bacteroidota bacterium
CCATTTTATTTTTCACATGTAGCATCTACAAGGTCATTTATAGGAACTTGAGCTAGCACATTTATGCCATGCACAACGGGTAAATAACCTGAAATCAAATCTGTTGTTACTGGAGTTAGGCGACGAACCACAAATGCTGTTTTTACTCCAGGCGCGACAAAAAAACCTTCATCTGTATTGTAATTAATAGTTGCAGAAATCTGATAACAACCCGTTTGGGGGACGGTAAATATTCCGGTTACCGGATTAAAAGTCGTCGTGTTGAAATACGGAGAGCCAACGGTCCAGCCCTGCATCGGTAAGTTAAGCACAATACTCATTGCAGAAGCCGTCGCTGAAAACCCTTCTTCTGCAAAATTGGGACCCGCAGGGCCAGTAGGACCAGCAGGACCGATAGCGCCTTGGGGACCCTGCGCACCCAAATGCACCCATTGGGTGCCATCATAATAATAAAACCCTGCATTTGCCCCATCCGTTTGATAGACCAGCAATCCTGTTGCTGGATTGGTAATAACATTTTTTTGACTTTCCGTCATCCGGGGGATTAAAACTCCTTTGTCTGTGCTCTGGACTTCAAGTTGAGCACTTCCATGGGGCGCATTCGTGCCAATCCCTGTTTGGCCATATACAAGGTCGGAGAATCCGAATACCAGGGCAAAAAAGAGAAGATAATATTTTTGTTTCATAGCGACTATTTAAGTTTTAATAATTTTTGCTACAAAGTAATTTTATGAGAGCTCTGGAATCCACACATATTCCCATCTAAAAAATTTTTCATTTCTAAATTTTCATATTCATAGCAAGAGGTATTTACCCAATCAGTCGTTTAAATTGTGCGGAATGAGTACGCCCTTGTCGGTTGGAAATTTCGAGCTCAGCAGGGCCATGCGGACTTGAGGTGCCTATGTCGGTTTGCCCATGGGCAAAGCCCATCATTATAACACATAGAAATAATACGGTAAGGGGTTCAATCTCATGAAGTGGTGTCTATTAATGCGTTCTATCGAAATGAAAGCCAAACAATATCAGGAATCGTTCAGAGTAAAAGTGAGGTAGAACTCGTAACTTAAATCAATCAAATTACGGTTATTCCTCCCTTTTATACCATAACCACCCTGAGGCACAACAAATCCTTATCGAATCTAACAAAAAACATGAGTTTATAACTCTTATTTATGCCCAACTTAACATTTGAAAATCTACTTACAGAGCAGTATTAGCAGATATGAATACGGTAAGGCATAAATGGTAAAGGCTCGCTACACTTGTCATTCCTTTCACCCCTACATGATCTTTCTAATGGTCTTTCCCCTTCAAAGACGTCCTGCGGAAATAATCGTTGATGCTGTACGAAGAATATGCGGACCATTCAGCGTTGACGGCAGGCAGTTGTGATTTCATTTCTTCCATCAAGATGGTATGGTTCTCCCTCCGTTCTTTTGCTAAATTGTACCATTCGTTGGGATCAGCTACCCGGTCGTACAATTCCTCACTCCCATCCTCATACCGGATATACCGGTAATTCCCGGAAACGATGCTATGATTCTCTTTTCCGTAGGTTGTCACAGCCGGGTAATCCCAATTCGTCCCTTCGTTCTCCATCAATGGCGTCAAACTTCGCCCTTCATTTTCAGGATTCGGCGGCAACCCACAAAGCTCCAATAAAGTAGGGTAAATACTCAGCAATTCCGTTGGCGCATCGATCGACACATTTTGGGGCAACTCAGGACCACTAATCATCATCGGAACCTGGGTAGCCACATTCCACAGGCATTGCTTGGCAAAGGTTCCTTTTTCCCCCAGCCGGTATCCGTGATCGGACCACAAAACGACGATGGTATTTTCCGCATGAGGACCTTCTTCCAAGGCATTTAAAATTTGACCGACACAATGATCCACGAACGACACACATGCCATATACGCCCGTACAATATTTTTCCACTCTCCGCTTCTCCTGGCCCATTCCGTTGTAGGATACATCGGCATGTCATCGATTTCGTGTACGATATCCGGCACATCGTCCATATCCGTTTCCAGATAAGGAGGAACCTGAATCAACGAGGTATCGTAAAGATCAAACCACCGTTGTGGAACGTACCAGGGCACATGGGGGCGAGTCAACCCAACAGCCAGGAAAAAGGGTTGAGGATACTCCCGGTGCAATCGCTCGACCGCCCACCGGGTATATTGGTAATCATACATCGCGCTGTCCTGATCCGGATAAGCCCCCCAATCCGTACTGGTTCCCTTTCGGTTCCAAACAAAAAATCCTCCATCCGGCGGCTTGGGTCCAAATCCCTTCACCCGTCCACCGGATTCATCCAACACCCCTTCCGGCGCGTGCTGATGGAAGATTTTACCCACACCCATAGTGTAGTATCCGTGATCCCTAAAATATTGGGGCAACAGCACTATATCACCGAGTTCAGCCTGCACTTTGGCCAGGTCTTTGTCCTGGATTTGACCATAAATTCCCGTGGTGGATGGCCTCATCCCCATCATTACAGAAGCCCGGGATGGTCCGCACAACGGAGCCTGGCAATGGGCATTGGTGAACAACATGCCACGGGCAGCCAAGCGATCGATATTGGGTGTGTAAACGTCCACAGCCCCCATGCAACCGATCATTGTATTGAGGTCATCGATGCTTATCATCACGACATTGGGCCGATCGGTCCGTTCCGTTGATTGACATCCCAGGATCACCCACACGATTGCCACAAGGCCTATAAATCGCAAGTAATCCCCGGTTCTTTTTGGCCAGTTTAACCCTTCCCCGGAATCCGCAGCAGCCTCATCCATTCCATCTTTAACGCAGACCTTTCTATGCATGCTTACCTTTTTTGATATGACATTCCCCATGTCATCAGGAGAATTACTGGAATAAAATCGTAAAAATGTTCGCATTCCTTTTCCATTCATCCCCCTCGATCAAGGATTGTACAGTTCGACCACCTCTGAATCCACCTTCCGCAGGTAGTTGACCAACAGATCGTACAATTCTTTCACCTGATCCTGATGGGAATCCGCCAGATTTTCGGTCTCCCCGATGTCATCTTCCAAATCAAACAATTCGATCAAACCGGATGGCCAATGTTTGACCAACTTGAATTTTCCCTTGATCACTGCTGAATGCGCATATGATCCATGATATCTATGAAAAATCATCGGACGATCCTTATCCAAATCCCCGGATCCAGAGCCTTCCAGAAGGGGTGCGAAGCTCTGACCGTCTAAATCATCGGAAAGAGGCGCATCAAACCCGGCCAGATCAGCCAGGGTAGGTAGAAGATCCCATCCGACTATGGGAAATGCCGTCACGGTTCCGGGGGCGATCCCAGGACCGGCCACGATAACCGGCACCCGAATGCCTCCTTCGTACAATGTCCATTTCCCACCTCGTAATGGAAAATTTCTCCGGACCCTGCCATAATCAGAGGGCGGTATCATTTTCAGATTCGTCTGAGGAATCAATTCCACACCTCCGTTGTCCGCCATAAATATAATATAGGTGTGATTCTCAATTCCCAACCGATACACCTCATCGATAATTTTACCGATCCCGTTATCGAGATCCTCGGTCATAGCCGCAAATCCAGGATTCCCGTGGATCGGACCTGGGTCTTTTTTCCA
Source organism: uncultured Bacteroidota bacterium (assembly GCA_937952445.1). Classification (GTDB taxonomy): domain Bacteria; phylum Bacteroidota; class Bacteroidia; order Chitinophagales; family Saprospiraceae; genus Membranihabitans. The sequence goes on from CALGAA010000018.1 coordinate 3,634, forward strand.
GTATTTGTCCAGGGTTTTTTCATTGGCCTGGATGTCCACATGGGTGGCATAGTGGGAAACCTGCAGGTAAAAGGGCCGTCCGGCCTGCACCTGGCGTTGCATAAAATTCGTCGCCCGACCTGTCAGGCTGCTGATCTTCTTCGGGTCTTTGGTGATGTAATATTCGGTCCACTTCGTCACGGAAGTGGAATTCATATTCCCATTGCTGTTCCCTGTATCCCCATCGCTCTCATCGTAGCCCAGATCTTCGGGATAAATGTCGGCCCTCAAATCCCATTTCCCGTAATGCGCTGTGCGGTAGTCCGGATTGATCGATTTTAATATTTTCGGAATGGTCATCCGATCCGCCTTAGCAGGATGGTAGTCATCCGCAAATCGTTGATCGCCTTGTCGTGCAGGTGTTTGCCCAAATTGAATGCTTCGGCGGGAGGGTGAACAAATAGCAGCAGGTGCATACCCCCGGGAAAATCGCAAACCTGCCTGCGCAAGCCGTTCGAGGTTGGGGGTCTGGTAAAAATCACTTTTAGAACTGGCTACCCGGTCATCCATTAATACAGAGGTCGATGTCCATCCCAGATCATCCACAAAAATGAAAATAAAATTGGGGCTCTGTGGCTTCTCCTGACTCAGCGCCGTATGGAACGGAATCCAGCCTATAACAAATGCCACCACTGCTCTCCAAATCAGCGTTTTACCTTTCTTTATCTTTATGATGTTTAATCGATTCATTCTTTTGAAATTTTATTCATTATTCTGTGGATGAAACCTTTTCTTGTTTGAGCGCATTCCAGGCCTCCCGGATGCCATCAGGGACCCGTAACGGTGCTTGCTCTACCGCAAATTTTCCATCCAGTGTTTCGACCAAAATAGCACCGCTGTTCGCTGGCGGATTGAACACCTCTCCTGCAAGTTCTACACTTTGGTCCCCGGTTGAAAATACGGTTGAATTATCGCGTTTTCGAACGACAAGCCTTCCCGGTTTTGTCGTGTCCCATTCCGGTTTGATGACCCAATCTCCCACTTCTATGTGTTGGTCATGACGCGCCACAGAAAACAATCGACTGTCCTCTCTTCCGACTTGGAAAAGCGCCAATATCCGCATGGATTTTCGGGGTGTACTGGTTCCTTTGAGGTGCCAATCGTCATCTTCCAAATCCACAAAAGTACCTTCCTCATCTTTTTCACCCCTCCAGTTTTCGGCCGGCGTTTCGTATTTGTCAGTGACCTCCCATTCCAGCTCTCCGGAAGACATCACATCCACCCGGCTTGTCATTTCCTCTGAGGAAAACGAGAAAGCATCTCCTTCCAGGCGAGATATTTCATCCAGCGGACTGTGCAAGACCCACGACCATTTTGCAGGATGATCCGCCTCCAATTCGTCGTATACCACCAAAATGGATGAATCAAGGAGGAGTAAATGGCGATGAAATTTGTCCAGTCCATAGTCGGCTTTTCCACCGTGCTTCACCGAATGATAGGCCTGACTGGCGTCCCCCATAGCGTAACTCAGTCCTTTCCCTTCAAGAAAATAAGGAATCCACCCATAGGTCTCTGTACTGTATGGTTGTCCTTCCCCATCGATTAGAATACCATTATGGCTCTTCGTATGCTTATACCACTTTTGGCGGTGGGGATCATTCATGGAAATTTTATGACCGGAGTGATAAAACACAGGCTTCCCACCATACAGTATATTAAAGGTGTTTTGGTCCGCCAGCATATGGCCATAGGAACCAAATGGACTGGATCGCATGGCTACCATCAAATTATCCGGGGTCCGCGATACATCCCTATTCAAATACACTAACCCCGCGTCTTCAAAAACCCTGGATCGGGGAAGTTCGACCAATTCCGCATCTCCAGCCTCATCAAAATCTGTTAAATATTTGAGCCGGATCCAACGGAGGGTTTTATCATCACTGATCTGAAAATCAGTTCCTTTCCGGGCCAATTCCGCATACCTGATCGCATCGCTGTTTCCGGTTAATTTTCCAAGCGCATCCGCGTAGGCCATAAAGGTCACGCTGGGATGGGCAAAACCCCTGGCATTATCACCGAATCCATCGCTCGCAGAATGGGGTGGCAAACTATACCATAAATAATATGGATTGTTTTGGTACCATTTCTTGTGCTTCATAAAGTCAAATCCTGTCCAATCCCGAATGGTCAGGGGCACATCGAGCAACACCTCCATATTCATCGTAAAATAT
>CALGAA010000019.1 GCA_937952445.1 uncultured Bacteroidota bacterium
ATTCGGAAATTAATTCCCTGCAGTAACGGTTTACGGTAAGTCCTGAAAGGACGATGGTGAAACAGCGATGGGTTTCAACCCATCGAAGGAGATCAATATAAATACTGAGTCCTGAAAGGACGATGGAAGTAAAATATCAAAATACTTCAGTCAGTTTCATATGGTAAAGACTGCAAAATTCTTCCATTTTAAACTGCTGTTGCGTGGTATAATGTACCAGCTGCAATGTGATTGTAAACATATCCATATTTCTTAGCACGAAAACAAGCTGCATTGTTGGTCATTGTGCTAAATGTCAGCGAGTTACGAAATTACGAGTGGAACCTATTTACGGAAAGACCAGTGCGTCGGGTATTAAGTTCGTGATACGTACGACCTGGTTATTTTTTGTCCTATCGAAGAAGCTAAACCGCGTATAGCCGAAGCTACATAAGGCTTTTGATGATGAAGACAGGGCGAGAAAGAATTCCTCAGATGATTCACAAATTTAGTGACTGGTGCACTGGTGCGCCGGGCATTAAGTTCGTGATACGTATAACCTGATTATTTTTTGTCCTATCGAAGATGCTAAACCGCTAATAGCCTGAGCTTTATAAGGCTTTAGATGATGCGTAGCATCTACAAGGTCATTTCCCGGGACTTGAGCTACTTGCCATCCGCAAGAAACAGAATAGTGATCTACCCGGGCCGGGGCATCATACGTAAATATGAACCATAAAAGGGTATGCACCCCACCCTCTACCAAAATCCATTCGTTATTCTTCAGCTTTGGGCGTATGCACCAGCAGAGAAACCTCATTTCTCAGCACCTCGATAAAGCCCTGCTCAATCCGAAAGGTCGTAACCTCCCCGTTGGATTGTTTGATTTCCACGCTCCCATTGCTCAGCGCCGATACGATGGGTGCGTGATTTTCCAGGACCTGAAATTTCCCATTTATACCAGGTACGGAGACCGATTCGATTTCACCCGAAAACAGGGTTTCATCTGGTGTTAATACTTCGAGTACCATTCATCAGGCGTTTTCAGCTTCTGCAATCAATTTCTTCCCTTTCTCGATCGCTTCATCGATGGTACCGACCAGGTTAAAAGCTGCTTCGGGATACTCATCTACTTCTCCGTCCATGATCATATTGAAGCCCCGGATCGACTCCTCGATGGGAACCAGTACCCCTTTAAGTCCGGTAAACGCTTCAGCCACATGGAAAGGCTGAGAAAGGAAACGCATCACCCGACGGGCCCGGTGAACGACAATTTTATCCTCATCGCTCAACTCCTCCATTCCGAGAATAGCGATAATATCCTGAAGTTCTTTATTTCGCTGCAGGAGATTGATTACCCGTTGAGCGGTATTGTAGTGTTCGTCACCCAATATCTGGGGGGTCAGAATCCGCGACGAAGATTCCAACGGATCGATCGCAGGATAAATCCCCAATGATGCCAACTTCCGGCTCAGTACCGTAATAGCATCGAGGTGGGCAAACGTAGTCGCAGGTGCCGGGTCAGTCAAGTCATCCGCAGGCACGTAAACGGCCTGAACTGAGGTAATCGAACCTCGTTTTGTGGACGTAATTCGTTCTTGCATAAATCCCATTTCGGTCGCCAATGTGGGCTGATATCCTACTGCGGAGGGCATCCTACCGAGCAGGGCCGACACCTCCGATCCCGCCTGAGTAAAACGGAAAATATTGTCGACAAAAAACAAAATATCCCTTCCTCCTGCGGGGTCATCCAGGTCACCATCCCGGTAATATTCAGCTACGGTCAACCCTGACAGCGCTACCCGTGCACGTGCACCCGGCGGTTCGTTCATCTGTCCGAATACAAAGGTCGCCTTGGAATCTTCCAGTTCTTTATAATCTACCTTGGACAAATCCCAACCCCCTTCTTCCATCGATTCCATAAATGCATCGCCGTATCGGATAATACCCGCTTCGAGCATTTCCCGCATGAGGTCATTCCCTTCCCGGGTCCGCTCTCCCACGCCGGCAAATACAGAAATTCCATCGTATCCTTTCGCAATATTGTTGATCAATTCCTGAATCAAAACCGTCTTTCCTACTCCAGCTCCTCCAAACAAACCAATTTTCCCCCCTTTGGCATACGGTTCGATCAAATCGATGACCTTGATACCCGTGTACAAAACCTCGGTCTCTGTGGACAAATCCTCATATGAAGGTGGCTTTCTGTGAATGGAGTACGCCGTGTCTCCCTTCTCCGTAGGCCGTAATCCATCGATGGGTTCACCCACTACATTAAATAACCGACCTTTGATTTGTTCGCCAATAGGCATGGTAATCTGAGTACCGGTATCCACCACTTCCTGGCCCCGCACCAAACCATCGGTGGCATCCATTGCAATCGCCCGAACACTATCCTCGCCCAAATGTTGTTGGACCTCCAGGACCAAATCATCCAGACCAGGCCGTTGGATCGTCAGTGCATTCAATATCTCGGGTAATTTGGAATTCTCGCCCTGAAAACTCACGTCCACTACCGGGCCGATGACTTGCTTTACTTTACCTATATTTGCCATAAGAATTAATTGGATAAATGAACGATAAATTTTGCGCAAAGATAGGGCTTTAAATGGAATCACAAAAGGAAGCTTGAACATTCTACATAAAAATCCCGATCTAAAAAACCCTCATTCATCCAGTCATGATTTTACATTATAAATTATAAGCTTGACCACGCCAACCCAACATACGTTGCACTCCCGCCTCTTACACAAAAATCAGGATGCTGCAAGGGAGGAAATAAGCCAATTCAAAGAAGATTTGACCAGGTACCGATTCGGTCAATTGTTGCATCAATACGATCACGCTCATATAGATGAAGATGACACCACATCCTATTCCTATTCAGCTCTTCCTGTTGAAATGGAATTATCTGCTTTATTAAAGGGACATAACCGGCACCTATTTCTGCACAATATCCTGTATCACCTTCAACGGACCGGAAAAACCATCCCAACAGCTTTAATTCCGGACATAATGTCCTGGATTGCAGACCTTCCGGATCTTTGGCATCCCCTTTACCGGCAACATCCTGACCTGACCCTGGCTTTGTCACAGGGCCGAAAGGAATGGCATTATCTGGCCCGTGCTTTTGAGCCCACCATTGAACTGGTAATGGGTAGTCCCGGCTATTACGAAGCCCTGATGGGCCGCATGCATCTTCTTCCCCATCGGACTTCCGATTATATCCGGTCTATATTTTCGGATGCCAATCCCCATCAACAGGCCCGATTGATCGAAATACTCGCGATTGACCCTTCTCCCGAAAATATCGAATTTATCGCCTCCCACCTTCACCATCCCCGCAAACCGGTTCGCCAGGCTTCGCTGGCCTTTTGTGTGCGCCAAAAAACAGAACCGATCTTTGGTCCGCTTCTGAGCGCGATGATCCATCAATTATCCATCGCGGATCTGAATGATGATTTTGATGTGCGCATTGACATTCCCAACCGCTGGAAAGAA
>CALGAA010000020.1 GCA_937952445.1 uncultured Bacteroidota bacterium
GTCCATTTGCTTCATCTTTTACGTAGGCGATGTTTTTAACTCTGGCCTCACTCCAAAATTCAATAAAGTCTACTTCGTCTGCAAGGTCGATCACCCAGGTATCATTCTTCGTGAAATTGAAATTCAGATCCCATTGCCAGTTTTTGGTCTCCAGAGGTGTAAAACCTAAGAGCAACTCAACGCCTTTGCTTTGTAATAAGCCGGTGTTAACCTGAATGCTGCTATATCCTGTAGAGGCCGCCAGGGGTACGCCCAGTATTTGATTTTTATTATCAACGGAATAAATAGTTCCCTCAAATCGTAACCGATTAGAAAACATGATCAGGTCTAATCCGTATTCAATTGAAGTGGATTCTTCAGGCAGAAGATTTGGACTCAATAAACTCGAAGACTTGGTCAGCCGTATTGCATCTCCCCACTGTCCTGCATTTCCATAGACTGATAATAACCTGTATGGGCCGGTATCATTTCCTACCTGAGCCCAGCCTCCCCTCAATTTGAGCATATCTACGTTATTCCCCATCCCGATCATTTGATCGATCAGTAGGCTAACAGAAGTGGAAGGATAAAAGTAGGATCGATTCTCCGCAGGTAATGTACTGGACCAGTCATTTCGGGCAGTGACGTCAATGTAGGCCATATTGTTTATACCGATGGTGGCCATCCCGTAAATGCTATTTATACCGCGCTGATGTCGGGAGTTACCAAAACTCAGCGCTTCAGATTTGATATTATTTATGGTAAATACATTGGGCACTATTAAACCTGCACCTGGTATGGCAGATGTACTGGTTCCGGCTCCTTTGGAATAGAGCATATTTCCTCCACCGGAAGCAGACAAGGTAATAAAGTTCCAATCTTTGGAATAGGTAGCGAGCAAATCGATATTTCGCTCCAGGCCGTTACTGGTTGCAATCCCATAAGTCCCATTGTTTAGTTCTTTAGAATAACCACCGGGTGCAATCTTGGATTCTTGAGTTTGGTCGGATTTGTTGAGAGAGTAACGTGCCATCAACTCCCAGGAAGGGGTTATTTGCCAATTGACCGATACGTTTCCAAAGATGCGATATCGGTCGAAGCTGTTATTGACGTCATAGGCCAGGAAATATGGATTTTCGAACCCCTGTCCTGGTGTTAAGATATCATTCCCACTGCCATAGTCTCTCAAATCCAGGATGTTTGCATTCGGAGGTGTTTTGTAAGCCCACTCCAATGGATTGGCACCCCGGTTAGAGGCTGGTCTGTTATTGGCGTATGAATTTGTAAAATTAATATTGGTACTGATGGTTAGCTTTTTTTTCAGTGTCGAAGACGCGGCAAGACTAAGACTGTTTCGGTGCAGATCACTGTTAGGAACAATGCCGCTGTGTGTCATATTTGTAAACCCAAGACGGTAATTCAAATAAGGATTGCTATTTGAGATTGACGCTGAATTCGTTGTAGTTAAGGCATAATCATTTAGGAAATTTTTGACATTATTGGGGTAAGATCGTACTTCCGTGGGAACTCTTACGCCATTTGCATCTAAAGGGGAATCCCATTGCACAGCCCAGTACCCCTTGTCGTTTTCAATTCCTCCCGCGAATTCAGCAATTTCAATTTCAGGTAAAATGCCACTGCCTACTGCTTCGGGTGTATAAGAGAATGCGCCCAGATTAAAGCGAGACTGCGTGTTTAGAAATTGATAGGGCAAATCAAAAACCGTATTAGAAGATAGAGTGATTTTCATTGGCTGCCCTTCGATGGCTCTTTTGGTCGTGATCAGAACGACTCCATTTCCTGCGCGGGTCCCATATAATGCTGCTGCGCTTGGTCCTTTTAGAATTGATATATCTTCAATGTCATTGGGATTGAGGTCGGCGATTGCGTTTCCATAGTCCACCCGGTTGTCCCCACCAAATCCGCCCACGTTATTGATCGAACTTGAGATCGGTACGCCGTCTATGACAAATAGTGGTTGATTATCCGTACTCAGGGAGGTTGCCCCCCGAATCACCATATTTACGGAAGAACCCGCACCTCCAGTGTTAGCTATGCTCACCCCCGCAACTTTCCCAGCCAGTGCGCTCAACACGTTTTCCTGGGCCACCCGTTGCACATTTTCTCCGGAAATTCTCTCTACAGAGTATCCCAGCGATTTTTCTTCCCGCTTAATTCCCAATGCCGTTACGACCACTTCATCCAGCGCAGAAGCACTTTCTTCCATGGCTACATCGATCACGCTGCGGTTATTCACTTCTATTTCCTGTGTCCCAAAACCGATGTAAGAAAATATAAGGATCCCATCGGATTCTACTTCTATTTCATAACGGCCATCAATATCCGTCACTGTCCCTTGTGTGGTTCCTTTCACCTGGATGGTGACACCGGGCAATGTGGATCCATCCGCAGCCGAAATCACTGTGCCTGTCACGGTGATGGCTATTTGATCTGCCGGTGTTCGGTCTTCTGCTTGTGCTTGGAGATTCCACGTCAATGTGAAAAGTGGGATAAGAAAACCAAGGAGATATTTCTTTTTTAATTTGATGTAAATTTGAGTTTCCATATTGATTTTTTTGGAGGGGTTACTTTACTACGTTGAAGGTCAAAACTAGTGCTGTGGTTGCTAAAGCAATTAGTGGATCCTGGCTTATGATGGCATCAGGACTCAGGGTTAAGAACATAATCAGACGCATCGAATCATCCGTAATATTCTGGACGATCACTTTACGATGAAAATCCCGGATGCCTACAAATTCATCCGTGCCCGGAAAATCGATCGTGGTTACGCCTGAATAGGTTACTATCGGAATTCCCATGGCATTTGTTCCCGTAGGAAATGCTGAGGGCAGGTCATAATCATCACCTTCTTTGAGTTCGAAAGTAGCATTTTCGTCCGGTGTGAATGTGGTAATGGCAAAGGCATCCTGTCCCAGCACATCTTCTCCGCCGGTCTTGGTGATTTCGGTCAGCCCAAATTGTTGCAATACAAAGGCATTTACGATCCCTCCGAAAGTAGTCCCGTCCGTTGTGTTGTGTTTGTAACTTCCATCATGATAGAATGTGAATTCATCGTTATACGCTTCGGGCAGGCCTAAAAAAAGATCGAAAGCTCCGGCTGGTAAACTCGGAATGCCTTCATCAAACAGGCTTAGGTTTGCATCTGAGTTCGCTAAAATATCATTTGGCGAGTGAGTGGCAGACAATTTCCAGGTTTTCCCATCATATCCCTCTCTTGTAGGGTCACCGACCAACAGGTCAAAAGCAGTCAAATCCAGCGCTAGTGTCACTTCTTTAGTAACCGTAGCGCCTGATGCATCAGTGGCAGTGAGGGTAGCGAGGTAATATCCCCCTTCCTCGTACACATGCACGGGATCTTTTTCGTTGCTGGTGTTGCCGTCTCCGAAATCCCAATTCCACGTGACCGCACTGTGAGTAAGGGCTGTAAATGCAACCTGCTTCCCATCGGCACTGTAAAAGATTTCGGCTGACAATGGGAAGGTCGGCCGACTTTCATCCTCGTCACAGGAGACGAAAACGAACAAGTTGAGCGTAAAAATCAGAAATAATAGATTGGGTAAATTTTGTTTCATGATTCCATCGGATTGAGGTGAATAGGGTTTATTGAATAGAACGTTTCTCAGGGTATAATTGTGGTTGAAAATGAAGTTGCAATATAAAAATTTTTTGAATCAAAGTCAAAAATGAAAATGGATCCTCGCAAAATTGAGCAAAAAAGCGAATAAGGGTGGTTAATCGCCCGTTTTGGGAATGTGAAATTTTTATACAATGGGAAGAATTGGGGCGGGGACCCCTTGTGGGATTTCATCTATTTTTTCTATTTTTAAACTTTATTTTTTTGCCGAAAGGATCGGTGAAATATATTTTTTGCTATTCCCACCGGAAGGCTCAACCTAATTTTTGATTGTTATGATGAAATGGACGATTATTTTGTTTTCAATTATAGAATTAACGGGAGTGATTCTCCAATACAATGACCCTGATCCCATGTTTTGGATGGTTATTTATGCCATTCCACTGGTTCTCAATTTTCTTTATCTTGGGGGTAAAAAATTACGCCGGCTCAATCTTGGTGTGCTAATCGTTTATGCGATATATTTTCTGACCTTCATTCCCGCCTTCATCGACTGGGCACAACTCGGATTCCCATCCATTACAGGATCGATGCACGCTGAAACCCCTTATATTGAGCTCGTTCGGGAAGGTGGAGGATTGCTGATTCTGCTTGTGAATCTAGCTCTTTTACCCAAACCTCCTTTCCGCAAAAGATAGGTAACAGGTGCCGCATGGAATCAGAAATGTACAAACGGGATCATATGAGTCGGTATGGGCCGGTGCACTATGAAATATGGGCGCCGGGCAGGATCAATCTGATTGGGGAGCATACCGATTACAACCAGGGTTATGTGCTTCCCGCGGCTATTGATTCCGGTATTATTACATGGGTAAGCCTGAGCGAGGATATGGATCGATGGGAAATCTACAGTACTAATCTGGAGGAGCATCGGTCATTTCACCGGGAAGATTCCCAACTGGCACCGGACGATTTCGCGAAATATTTGCAAGCACTGGTCCATCTGTTGAGAGAGGAGGGAATTGCAGTACCTGGCTTCCAGGCCACCTTGCACAGTTCCCTGCCTCAGGGAGGTGGATTATCCTCATCTGCTGCGTTGACGGTGGGTTTTATCCTCGCTATCAATCAATATGGCAATTACGAATGGTCGATGGAAAAAATGGCAAAGTTGGCTCAGTATACCGAGCATCGCATTGGGGCTCGCGTGGGCATCATGGATCCGTATGCCATCGTAGCGGGACAAAAAGATCATTTTACGTTGATCGATTGTCGGACCAATAAGATTGAAGCAATTCCATCGAATCTAACTGATCACGGTTTGCTCCTGATCGATAGCGGTGTCAGTCACAATCTCGCGGAAAGTGAATACAACGATCGGCGGGCGGCGTGTGAAGCGGTACTGGAAAAGGCGAGGCTGTACAGGGAGGTCCTGGACGTCAGCGATCTGAAGCCTTACGATTTATCTAATATCCGGGAACGACATCCGGAAGTTTCGATTCAGGAGGTGGAATACGTCCTGGAGGAGAACACACGCGTCCTGGCAGCAGTAGAAGCTTTGAAAGCCGGGCGGATGGATGATTTGGGACATTTGATGTACGCCAGTCATGCGGGGTTGCGTGATCAATACCGGGTGAGTTGTAAAGAACTCGATTTCCTGGTGGACTTTGCCCGGGTTTATGGAGTGACAGGTGCGCGTATGATGGGAGGCGGCTTTGGTGGCAGTACGATCAACCTCATTCAACACGCCGAAATGACACCTTTTAAAAAAAGGGTGCGGGAAGCCTATCAAAGTGAATTTGGGAGAGAACCTGGATTTCTGGTGGTCCGTCCGGCTGATGGAGGAAAGGTGATAGAGGACGCAGGGGGGTGACGCCGTGTTCGGATTGGCACGTTAGTTAGGTTGGGGGGATGATGTCAAAAAGGAAAAGCAATGCATTCCACAACTGTCCCCTGCGAAAGCTAAAGCCCGGGGTTTGCTGTGAAGCTGTGCTTTTTGGTCCAGGGATCGGTAAGCCCGGTTCCTGGGCGTAATTTGATTTAATTTGTTGCATTGGATTTTTTTGATTGATATTTATTTCAATTCATCATGAGGGATTGCCGAGCCCGGGGTTTCAGTGTATAATCGTGCTCAGCATCCCTGGTTTTTGGTAAATAAAGATCTTTGATTATAAAATTAAAATATCAGTGAATGGTATGCGTACTTTGGGAGGCCGGGGGGCTTATGACGGAGGAGTCCGTATTGACCGATCCCTACGGTTGAAAAACTTCGGATACCAGATAAACTCCAACTTGCCAGGATAAATCCGGCTTTGCTGTCAATTGGATTGATCTAAAAATATATTCTCGACATTATTAAATTTCACTAATACAGGATTGGATGTTTCAAAATCGATTTTATGAATTATTTCCAAAATATTTTCTTCCTTTTCCGACTCTGCTTTTTTCGTTGAGACACTAATTGATTCGGGAAGGTGATTAATATTACCTATCAATTGAAAATTTTGGTCATAGCCCCATATTTGAACAGGGATACCTGAAAGTACTATATTTTTAGCACCAATGCCTTGTTGTCTCTTTTCATCATAAAAGTAATGATACTTTTCCAAACCAATATCAAAGGCAAAATATAATATATCGTTCTTCAATTTGTTGAAGTTGATGATTCCACTGGCTCTATCGGTACGGTGTAAAGTTTCCAGAAACACATATTTGTTCTGGTTTTTCTCCTCTGCAGTTAAATTATACCTGCCAAAATCAATACGATATTTCATGCTCACGCTATCCGGGGACAATTCATATATTTCGTTATCGTAAGCCAAGGATAAGTAGACATTTGAGCCATTGTAGGTCAGAAACATTGGGTTGGTTGTGGAGCTGTAAAATTCAATGCCAGGGGACAGAAAACTGGCGACTATTTTTCCCGATGTTGAATTTAATTTCACGACATATTCGTATTCGTTGTTTAGCCATTCATGATTTAGTACCCAAGTAACTCCTTCGGGAATTGAAATTCCATTTATAAAATTCACACCTTTTTGAGCCATTGGAATTTCTTTAATAATTTGTCCTGACGTATTAAAGTAGTTAACTCTCCCAGTTCGGATATCTGATACGGCAACAGCATCCAATGATAAATCCGCAAAAAAATCCCCTGGAAATACCAATTCTCCTGGTCCCTTGCCTTCCTGACCAAGATTGTATTTGAATCTGCCGGAATTGTCAAATACATTGATTTTACGTCTTTGAACATCAAATATGTAGTAGTCATCGTGATACTGTCTGATTTTTCCTACCATTCCTATCAGATTATTTTCAGTAACTTCCAAGGGGATGATGGTATCGACGATTGGCAGTATATCTAAATGATCGAGCAGGTCATTTTCAATTTCAACTTTTATGACTGAATCTGAATGGTCTTTGGTATATGTTTCCTTATTTTGTTCAGTACATGCGAGGATATTATAAAGTATCCATAATATGGTGAATTTTGCAAAATAGCTCATATTGAAATATTATAGTAGATGAGCACTACCTTACCCCAGCAGTACTCATCTCGGGATCTGATGTAGATCATATAGG
>CALGAA010000021.1 GCA_937952445.1 uncultured Bacteroidota bacterium
TCGATCGGTGTAGGCCATTCATGACCGCCCGTCCCTCCTTCGGTGATCCAATAGGGCCGCCCAAACTGCCTGATGCTTTCCCAGTATTTTTTCGGATCCAATCGCCCCCCGGCCTCGACCCCATCGGTATATCCATGGGTAGCAAAAACGTCAAAATATGGAGCTACATCTTCTGCCATCAACGCATCGACATAAGGGGTGTGCCGGGCATTTTTGTTCTCAGCCTCATACGTTGCCAATGTCATATCCTCTGGTCCATAGATGATGGGGCGGGGGAAATTTTCCATTTCAAATCGTTCCCCGATCATCCGGACCAGACGGGCAAATTCGGCAGGGGTAAACATACACGACTCATAAGGTTCAGTGAACATCAGTTCGTTCTGTGGACCGAGCGCGTACAGAGGTACCCCTTCTGATTCCATATACGCCACCCATTCAAAGATCCATTTGGCATAATGGCCGTACATATCATCACGGAGCCGATTGTCGTCGTCGTAGTCGCGGTTCGGATCCAGCAAAAAACCAGCCCGGGACCCCTGTATTTTCTGGCTTTCCTTCATCCAGGCGGGTGGACTCCAAATACTCCCGATGATTTTGATTTCCGGATTGATCTTCAGGATGCGTTTGGCAAATTCCATGTTGATTCTCCCCCGGCGCCCCGGTCCTTCCCATACAAAATCTTCGTACCGGATGTCTTCGATGCGTTCGATGGGCGTGGTACTGACATCGGGCCATATCTGCATCCGAAAAATGGACAAGCCCAGTTCGTTGACGACATAGTCCAGATAAGCCGAATCCTGGTACATCTCAATCATGTCCTCCCTCCAACCCATGATGGAAGCGCCAAACCCCTCAATTTTTTGATACTCCTGCGTGGGATCAATCCATACCTCGTCTATTTCCTGGCTGTGGAGCTGGCTACTCCCCACCACATACAAAATGAACAGGCATACTGCCCGGGCAAAAATCCTCTTAGCTATGGGGAAATACAAAATCAATTCATTTTTCATCGACCAAATCTTTGTAGTTAATCAAGGCCACCCGACGATTCCGGATTACGTCCTGCACTTGCTTATCGGTGAACATATTGGTCACTTTTTGCCGATCTGAAGCTACATCCATATACACTTTCATGTAAACTTCCTCCATTTCGGGCCCTTCCAGAGCAGGATGCTCCACAAATAAATAGGACCCCGGTGAGGCCTTTTCCAGCGCACGAACGAAAGCGGGTACGTACGATTCAGCCGAGTGGTCCTTTCTGAAATCCAATCGCTTCAACGACGTTTTATAGATCAATCCATACCCGGCAGCCAGTTCCCCGACCAGCCGATCCACTTCCGGAGAGAGGCTTTGAAATCCCATGTGTCCGCTCACATGAGAAATATGGGGGAGGTGCTGGAGTGCAAGTTCTATTTGACCCCTCAACTCCCGTTCGATCTCCTCGATTTTCCAGGGCTGCGCTTCCAGAGCCTGATCCGCCGAAAAAGAGCGGCCTTGCCAAATGACGGGATGAAAATATCCGTTGGAATCCACCAAACCCGGACAATCGGTAATGGGTCTCCATTTCAATCGTTCCCATTCACTCGTCAACGTGAGGTGCACGCCCACATCGAGGTCAGGATGCTTCTTCAGCCTCTCCACTGCATCCAGAAACCACGGACCTGTTACGATGACCTCGGCAGCGGTAACTATTCCATTCCGGAAACTTTCTATGACAGCTTTATTCGTAGCGAGTGTGATGCCCATGTCATCTGCCCGGACGATCAAACGAATTTCCTCCTCACTCTTTGTTGTTCGGGGATGGTAAAATGCCGTCAGTCCGTGCAAAATTAAAACAGCCAACACAGTAGGTAAGATTGGGGGCCATTTGGCCGGGATGCAAAGGTGGTTTTTCATCGTTTAATCTATTAAATCATCGAAATCAATTTTTTCACCTTCCCAAAACCAATCCGCTCCTCGTTGTTCCAGAATCCGGTGTTGACTACCCGGAGCCAGGGGCAAATTGGGTTCCGGGAGCCATTCCTTCATCGCCCATTTGATAGAGTCATATTCAGGAAGATGCGCCAGGTTTTGGTATTCGTGGGGATCCCTCACCATGTCGTATAATTCTTCACTTCCATTGGCATACGAAATATACCGCCATCCCCGGTTCCGTACGGCGTGGTTGTTTGGATTGTGCGTCGTGATGGCCGGGCGGTCACGCTGATAATTCGGTTTTTGAAAAAAAGGAGTCAGCGCAATACCCTCCAAATCCGGTCGGGAAGGCAAACCCGCCATTTCACTCAGGGTGGGATAAATATCCAGTAGTTCGACAGCCTCATGACTCTTCTCTCCCCGGGGAATTCCTGGTCCGGCAAACATTAAAGGCACACGAGTGGAAGGCTCCCATAAGC